>JBCBSH010000027.1:0-29075 GCA_039819285.1 Pseudomonadota bacterium | reverse complement strand
GTCGGGCCCGGCGCCGGGCCAGAAGGGCTGAACGTCGCGGACGGCGCGCCAAAAGGCGCGAGAGTTTTCGGTATGCAGTTCATCCTGATCGCCGTACGAAGCGAGCAGCGTGCGCAGGGCACCGCAGCGGTGCTCCGCCGACGGCCCAAAGCCCTCAACCCGTATGGCCGTCACCGACGCGCCCGCGTCGGAAACACGGTCGACGGGAATGCGGCCGGCCGTTCCGTTCGGCAGATGCGCTGCGCCCGAAACCTCGTGCGGGCCTTGCAGGGCCTCGGACATGGCGGCGGTGGCATCGGCCGACGACAGGCCTTTGAGCAGCACGGTGCGCACGCGCTCCGCCCTTGGCAGCACCTTCACGGTCAGTTGGGTAAATGCCGCCAGGGTCCCGAACGAGCCGGTCATCAGCTTGCAGAGGTCGTAGCCAGTAACGTTCTTCACCACACGGCCGCCGGTCTTGAACGCCTCGCCCCGGCCGCTGACACCGTGCAGGCCCAACAGATGGTCGCGCGCGGCGCCGGCGCTGATGCGCCTGGGACCCGACAGGTTCGCGGCGATCGCACCGCCCAGACTGCCGGCGTTCGGCGACGCGCCGAGGAGAGGCCCCAGATCCGCGGGCTCAAAGGCAAGCTGCTGATTACTGCCCGCCAACGCAGCCTCGATCTCCGCCACTGGCGTGCCCGGCCCAGCCGAGAGCACCAGCTCTTCCGGCTCGTAAAGGCTAATGCCGGAAAAAGCGCTGAGGTCAACCGTGTGTGCGGTTTGCAACGGACGACCAAGGCCGCGCTTGGTGCCCCCGGCGACGATCTCCAGCGGGCTTTCTTCCGAGACCGCCCAGGCGATCGTGTCAACGACCTGGCCGTCGGTCTCGGGCTTCAGCGTCTGCGTCACCGATCAGAACCGCGGCAAATCAGGGAATGGCATCTGGCCGCGATGAATATGCATGCGTCCCAACTCGGCGCAGCGATGCAGGCGCGGAAACATCTTGCCGGGGTTCAGCAGGCCGTCAGGATCGAAGGCGCATTTCAGCCGCTGCTGGGTTTGCAGGTCGACCTCGTTGAACTGAACCTCCATCAGATCGCGCTTTTCGACGCCGACGCCGTGCTCGCCGGTCAAAACCCCGCCGACCTCGACGCACAGCTTCAGGATCTCCGCGCCGAACTCCTCGGCCCGATGCAACTCCCCCGGCTGGTTGGCATCGTAGAGGATCAGCGGGTGCAGATTGCCGTCGCCGGCGTGAAAAACATTAGCGACACGCAGACCGTAGCGCTGACTCATCTCGGCCATCCGCTGCAGCACCAGCGGGAGTTGCTTGCGCGGAATGGTGCCGTCCATGCAGTAATAGTCGGGGCTGATGCGGCCGACGGCGGGGAACGCGGCCTTACGGCCAGCCCAGAAGGACAGCCGCTCCTCCTCAGACTGACTGACCCGTACGGAGCTGGCCCCGCACAGTTCGGCGATCCCCTCAACCCGGCCGATCAGATCGTCAACCTCGATCTCCGGCCCGTCCAACTCGACGATCAGCAACGCCTCGACGTCCAGCGGATAGCCGGCATGGACGAAATCCTCCGCCGCGTGGATGGCCGGCCGGTCCATCATCTCCAGACCGCCGGGAATGATGCCGGCGGCAATGATCTTGGCGACACAATCGCCGCCCGCCTCCGACGACGGGAACCCGATCAACAGGGCCTTCTGGCTGACCGGCTTGCGCAACAGGCGAACGGTGACCTCGGTGACCACGCCCAACAGCCCCTCCGACCCGGTCAGCACGCCCAGCAGGTCGTAGCCGGCGGCATCGAGGTGCTTGCCGCCGATGCGGACGATCTCGCCCGCCATCGTGACCATTTCGATGCCAAGCACATTGTTCGTCGTCAGGCCGTATTTGAGGCAATGCACGCCACCGGAATTCTCCGCGACATTGCCGCCGATGGTGCAGGCGATCTGGCTCGACGGGTCGGGCGCGTAGTAAAAGCCCGCGTGCTGGACCGCATTCGTAATGCCAAGATTGGTCACGCCAGGCTGCACGCGAGCGCAGCGGTTATCGAAGTCAATCTCCAGCACCCGGTTGAACTTGCCCAGGCCCAGCAGAATGCCGTCGGCCAAGGGCAGGGCCCCACCCGAAAGCGACGTGCCGGCCCCGCGGGGCACAACCTTCACCCCCTCGCGCTGACAATAGCGCAGGATCTCGGCTACCTGTTCGGTTGTCTCCGGCAAAACGACGATCAGCGGCAGTTGCCGATAGGCGGTCAGCCCGTCGCTTTCGAACGCCCGCAGTTCATCGTCGTCGGCCTTGACGCCCTCGCCCGGCACGATTTCGCGCAACGCTTCGGCGATCTCACGCCGGCGCGCCATCACTGCCTGATCCGGTGCCGGCATTTCCATCGGACACTCCCCGCACAATTGGTATTACCAATTATAGAGCGTCAGGCGGATTGTCCAGTCCGAATTTCACAAGAGATCTGGCTCTGCGATCAACGCCGTCCCGCCAGCCTGTTTGCCGCCAACAAAAAACCGCGCCTCAAGGGCGCGGTCCCATGCAACCTATGGTGCACAACGGTCAGCCCTGACGGGCCTTGAACCGTGGGTTCTGCTTGTTGATTACATAAACACGTCCCTTGCGACGAATCACTCGGCAGGCACGATGTCGGGACTTCAGCGTCTTCAGCGAACTAGCGGTCTTCATGGCTCACCACAACCAAAACAAAAGGCCCGCGACGGCTCGCGGGCGCAAACGACGCCGGGAACATAAGGATGCGCTCGATGGCTGTCAACGGTTGGTATGGCGCCACATTCGTTATTTTCCAAGCCGGCGCCTATTGTTCATGCTTGTTTACAGTTGACCGACTAAAGGAGTATTCTTTCGCATGAATTGCGGATAAAACTGACATGAAATTTTACAACGACCTGCTTGCATGAAAAGGTTGTTGTCTGCTTTTGATGTCGCCTTTCGACTCTCAGCGGGGCCGTTCCAACGCCATGACCCAAGCATCCCCAGGGCGTATGGATTACGCCATCTACGCAGAGTTTGGCGGTCTGCCGCCGCCCTGGCTGGCGCTGGGCATGCCGGGCCGTTGGGTCGACCGTTATTCCGAAGCGCTGAGCATACAAACCGTTGACGACATCCAGACGGCGCTGAGGGTCATCGATGCCGAGGCACCTTCAGCCATCGTCGCAAACGTCGCAGATCAGCAGTTCAATGGCCTTTTGAATGTCGTCGACAATCTATCGATCCCAATCGCCGTTATTGCGTTCACTACTTATCCGGACGCGGTCGCGACTCAGCGCTTGGTCAGGCGAGGGGTGCACTCCGTGCTGGTCGCGCGGTTGAAGCCCGAGGTCGAACGGGCGGCCTTGCAATTGATCACAACCGGCGCGCGCTATGCCCCCGTGGACCTGCTGTCCGACTCAGACGACACCAGCGAACTGGACGCGTTGCTGAACCAGATGCCGGCGCGGTTGCAAAGTGTCGCGATCTACATTTCGCACGGTCTGTCGAACAAGGAGATCGCGAGCCGGCTTGGCCTGACCGAGGTGACGATCAAGGTCTATGCCAGCCAGCTGTTCCGTCGTATGGGTGTCCGCAACCGCACCGAGGCGGCAGCGAAGATCCTCGCCCTGAACAAATAGGCACGGCGCCGAATCCACAATCGATTGGGAGATGCCCATGATGCGCGCAACAAGCATTGCCGTTGGAATGACCTGTCTGGTCATGGTCTCCACTGTGGCGATCGCGCAACTGGCTGATGACACGCTGGCTTGCTTCGGGCGTGCCTACACCACCGACCATATGGCGGCCCACCCCGACCAGTCCGTCGTCGAGATGCAGATCGTCATGGATGCGGGCTTTGCTGGCGAACCGTCCGATCATGTCGGACCGTCCATGGTCGAGACCACTGTGCGTGCGATGCTCCGGGACAGGTATGGCGAGTTCTTCGCCAATGCCGGCGTCTGCCCCTGGTTTGCAGACGGCAGCTACTACGAATGTCAGATCGACTGTGACGGCGGCCTGTTCAGCATCGTCCTAGCAGATGATGGAACCGCGGTTCTGACCAACTCCGACCTGGGGATGATCCTGTACGGTGGATGCGGCCAGGACGTGGAGGACGACCGTTGGGTCCACATCACGCTTGATGGCGACCCCGCCGAGTATCAGCTGTATCCGATGCCCATCGAAGCCTGCCCGGTCGCAATACGGACGCTCTATGACAACCCCGGTGACTGGTGACTGGCCACATGGGTGTGTCGGCTAACCGTCTGCTGGAATGGTGGGCGGTACTGGGATTGAACCAGTGACCCCTTCGATGTCAACGAAGTGCTCTCCCGCTGAGCTAACCGCCCCAACCCGGCGTCGGCAACGGGGTCCATTGCCCCCGTCGCTTCGGGAGCAAGGGGGATAGCATCGTCGCGGGCACGCTTCAAGCCCCGCGACACCGCCACACGCATAACGGGCCAGCGCGATTGGGGCGATGACAGCGGGCAGCGGATCGCATAACAATCGGGCCATGACCCCCGCGTCCGTCCGCCAAGCCGTGAATGACGGCACTATCGCGCTCGCCACACCGTCTGAACAGCGCCTGCCCGTCGTTCTGTCCTCGCCGCACAGCGGCCGCGCCTATCCCCCAACGTTCCTGCAGCAGGCGCGGTTGACCGGGCTGGACCTGCGGCGGTCGGAGGACTGTTTCATCGACGAGATCTTCCGCCCGGCGGCCGACATGGGCGCGCCGATGGTTCATGCGTTGTTTCCGCGCGCCTTCGTCGATGCCAATCGCGAGCCGCTGGAGCTGGATCCGGCCATGTTCGTCGATGCCCTGCCGGCGCGTGCGAATGTGCGATCGCCCCGCGTTGCCGCTGGGCTGGGCACCATTCCGCGCGTCGTTGCACAAGGTCAGGAGATCTATCGCGGCCGCCTGCGTGTCGCCGACGCCATGGCCCGCATCCGCGACTACTACCAGCCCTATCACACCGCATTGCGGCATCTGGTCGACCAAACCCTACAGCGGTTCGGCTACTGCCTGTTGATCGACTGTCATTCGATGCCGTCCGGCGGGGCGGCTGTCGGCTCAAAAACCAGCGTGACGATGTCGGATGTCGACTTCGTGCTGGGCGACAATTACGGCGGCTCCTGCGCCGCACAGGTCACAGAAGTCGCCACCGCATGGCTGCGCGCGGCCGGCTATCGGGTAACGCGCAACGCGCCCTACGCCGGCGGCTTCACAACGCGCCACTATGGCAAGCCCCACGCCGGCGTCCATGCCCTGCAGGTCGAGATCAACCGCTCGCTCTATATGAACGAGGCCCGGCTGATCCGTAATCGGCGTTTGCCCGGCCTGGCGGCCGAAATGGCCAAGCTGGTCAGCGATGTTGGTGCGATCGACCCGGATCAGTTGCGCCTGCCCCACGCAGCGGAATAGCGCGCCGCTCAGCGGCACTGCAGCAGGGCGGACATCTCGCACCCGGCGCGATCACCGCGGGAGGTTGGCTGTTCCATCGCACACTAGGGTCAAAGCCCAAAGCGTGCGCAAGAAAAATGGGCCGCGGTAGAACCACGGCCCAAGTTTAGGGAGGAAACGCCCAATTAAGTGCGTACGGCAGAGGGCACACCACACGGGCCTTCATGCCGCACCGCAAAATATGATTGCTGCAGCGCACCAAAGCAAGTGAATAATCGGCGCGATTAGCAAAAAGTTGGCAACGCCCGGAGACCATTCGGCCCGATTGTCCGTCGCCATCGCGAAGGAAAACCGATAGGCTTTGCCAACTCACGGCGATCAACGTCGCCATTCTCTCGCGCCGCAACAAGTGAACGTCCAGCCTTGCTCGTAGCTTTGCCCATTCAGCCGCTTCCCAACCCTGCCGGGCTGTTCGCCCAAATCAAGCCAGCCCTTTTCGCGGACATCGACGGTACGCTGATCGAGCTGGCCGAGCGACCCGATGAGGTTGTGGTCAGCGCTGGCCTGCCCGAGACGCTAAATCGACTGTCTGGGCGTCTTGACGGCGCGGTTGCGTTGGTGACGGGTCGCCGGCTTGACGATATCGACCGCTTGCTTGGCCGATTGCCGATCGCGGCGGCCGGACAACACGGGCTGGAACGGCGGGATGCGGCTGGGCATCGCACCAGTCACGCCGTCGACCGAACGCTGATGGCGACGATCGCGGACCGGCTTCAGGGCTTTGCCGCCTTGCACCCTGGCACCGAGGTCGAGGACAAGGGGCTGACCGTCGCCCTGCACTACCGGCGGGCGCCCGATGCCGAGGAAGCGGCGCGGCGCTTCGTCAAAGAGGCGCTGCGCGGTGTGGGCGACGCCCTGTCCCTGCATGACGGCAAAAAGGTGCTGGAAGTCAAACCGTTCGGCGTCGACAAGGGCACAGCCGTCCGCGAGATGATGGCGGCACCGCCCTTTGCCGGCCGAACGCCCGTCTTTATCGGCGACGACGTTACGGATGAAGACGGTTTTGCAGCCGTAAACGACCTGGATGGCATCTCCATTGAGGTCGGATTTCGCGAACCCACGGTGGCGCGGTATCGAATCGCCGACGTCGACGCTACACTGGCGCTGCTCTCCTCGTTGGCTGACCGAAACGGTGACGGGTCGATGACGGACCACGGCCCATGAGCAGCCTGGACCTCGCGCTTATCGGAAACTGCGCGATCGCCGCTCTGATCGACCGCCGGGCGCAGATCGTCTGGGCCTGCTTCCCACGCTTTGACGGCGATCCGATATTCAATGCGCTGGTGAACAGCGACACTGGCGAAGAACCGGAAAAAGGGCTGTTCGCCATCGACATCGAGGATTTTGACAGGTCCGAACAACGTTACCGGCGAAATTCCGCCGTGTTGGAAACCGTGCTGTACGACCGGCACGGCCAAGCCATCGAGATCATCGACTTTTGCCCGCGATTTTTTCAGTTTGACCGCTATCACCGGCCGGTATCGATCTTTCGGATGGTCAGACCCCTGGTTGGCAGCCCGACAATCCGCATTCGCTGCCGGCCGACCTTCGACTATGGCAAGACGAAGCCGACCATCACGCGCGGCAGCAATCATCTGCGGTATGTGGACGATGTCGAACAGATCCGGCTGACCACGGACGCGCCGGTCTCGTACATCCGCGGCGAGACGTGGTTCATTCTTGACCGGCCGATACACCTTATCCTGGGCGCGGACGAGAGCCTCACAGCCTCGATCCGCGAGACGGCCCAGAGCTTTTTGAACCAGACAACGACCTATTGGCTTGAGTTCTCGCGCGCATTGGCCCTGCCTTACGAGTGGCAGGACGCGGTCATTCGCGGTGCGATCACGCTGAAGCTGTCGGCCTACGAAGAAACCGGCGCGATCCTGGCCGCGATTACGACCTCCGTCCCGGAGGCGCCGAATACCGAGCGCAACTGGGATTACCGTTTCTGCTGGCTGCGCGACAGCTTCTTCGTCGTCCATGCGCTCAACCGGCTGGGCACTACGAAGACGATGGAGGACTATCTCCGCTACATCACCAACATCGTCGCCGGTTCCTCTGACGGCTTTCTGGAACCGCTGTTCAGTCTAACCTTGCGAAACGACAACTATGAAGAGACGACCTGCGAGGCCCTGAAAGGGTATCGCGGCATGGGCCCGGTTCGCGTCGGCAATGGCGCCAGGGGCCAGATCCAGAATGACGGCTATGGCTCCGTGATCTTGTCGGCCGCCCAGATGTTCTTCGACAACCGGCTGGAACATCCGGGCGACCTGCATCTGTTCGAGCGCCTGGAAATGCTGGGCGAACAGGCCGTACGCCGCTGGAACACGCCGGACGCCGGCCTTTGGGAACTGCGCACGCGCGAGCGCGTCCACACCTTCAGTGCCGTCATGTGCTGGGCCGCCTGCGACCGGCTGGCCAAGATCGCCAACCGGCTGGGCCGAACCGACAATGCCAAACGCTGGCGTGCGGAAGCCGACGCCATGCATGACGAAATTACAAAGCGCGCTTATAATCACGATATCGGCAGCTTTGTGGAGAGCTTTGAGGGCGAGCATCTCGACGCCTCTCTATTGCTCTTGCCTGAACTCGGCTTCGTGCCGGCGAACGATCCCCGGTTTCTCGGCACCGTTGCGGCCTCTGAGAAGTACCTGAAACGGGGCGACTATCTTTACCGCTATCACGCGGCAGACGATTTCGGGGAGCCGGAAACCGCCTTCACGATTTGCACCTTCTGGTATATTGGCGCGCTGGCATCCGTTGGGCGCCATGATGAGGCACGCACGCTGTTCGAACATATGCTCGAACGCCGCAACCATGTCGGATTGTTGTCGGAGGATCTGGACGTTCATACCGGCGAGATGTGGGGCAATTTCCCGCAGACCTATTCGATGGTCGGCATGATTAACGCGGCAATGCGGCTGAGCAAGAGCTGGGAGGAAGCGTTTTGAGCCGACTGGTCATCATATCCAACCGGGTCGCGCCGATCGCCGAGGGAAAGGCCTCAAGCGGCGGTCTGGCGGTCGCCGTGTTGGAAGCCCTGAAAAAGGCCGGCGGCGGTATCTGGTTCGGCTGGTCGGGCGAGGTCCTGGCGGATACCCAGTCGGAGCCGAACCTGTTTCGGACGGGAAAGATCGAGTACGCCACGATCGATCTGTCGATCCGGGATCATGACGAGTATTACAACGGCTATGCGAACGCGACCCTCTGGCCGCTGTTCCATTACCGGCTGGATCTGACGGAGTTCAGCCGGCGCACCTATAGCGGCTATCTGCGCGTCAACGCGCTCTTCGCCAGTCGCCTGGCCCCCCTGGTACAGGCCGAAGACCGGCTGTGGGTGCATGACTATCACCTGATCCCCTTGGCGGAGGAGCTGCGCAAGATTGGCCTGTCCAGGCCGATGGGCTTTTTTCTGCACACGCCATTTCCCGTGCCCGAGATCCTGGTGGCCCTGCCGAACCACGCCACCTTGATGCGCTCGCTTTGCGCCTATGATCTGATCGGCTTCCAGACCAGTGCGGACCGTGATGCGTTCGTGCATTACCTGGTGGTCGAGGCCGGTGCGGAAATGCTGTCGGAGAAGCTGTTTAGGGTGCACGGGCGAACCATCCGCGTCGAGGCGTTTCCGATCAGCATCGAGACCGAGGACATCGTGAAGCTGTCGGCCCAGGCAGAGAAGGCGCGTCAGGCCGAAAGACTGCGCGAATCCCTGAAGGGCAGCGAACTGATCATCGGCGTCGACCGTCTTGACTATTCCAAAGGCCTGCCGGAGCGGCTGCTGGCGTTCCAGGCCTTGCTCGACAACTATGCCGGCAATCGCGGCCATGTCACCTTGATGCAGATTGCGCCGCCGACCCGGTCGGACGTTGCCGAATATCAGGAGATCCGTCAGACGCTGGAGTCCCTGGCCGGCCATATCAACGGTGCCTTTGCCGAGTTCGACTGGGTGCCGATCCGCTATCTGAACAAGAGCTTTTCCAGACGAAACCTGCTCGGCTTCTTCCGCGCCGCGAAGATCGGCCTTGTTACGCCCTTGCGGGACGGCATGAACCTGGTGGCCAAGGAGTTCGTCGCCGCGCAAGACCCGGCCGACCCCGGCGTGCTGATCCTCTCCCGTTTCGCGGGCGCGGCGCCGGAGCTGTCCTGCGGTGCTTTGATCGTCAATCCCTACGACATTGAGGGTGTGGCGGAGAACCTTCAGCGCGCGTTGTCCATGCCGGAGGAGGAACGGCGCGAACGGTATGACGCCATGATCGAGGTCTTGAGCCACAACAACATCGACGTCTGGCGACAACGGTTCGTCGACGCGCTGGATCAAGCGCCCTATACCGACTAGCGTCAATCGCTGTTCCCGACCTGACGGAGCGATCATCCGATGCTTACCGAGCCCGCCCTCGTCGCCGATTTGGGCGCGACCAATGCCCGGTTCGCGTTGCTGGACGGCGGCCAGGTGACGGCGATCGAAATCCTGCGCGTGGCCGATTATCCGAGCCTCGCGTCGGCCATGGGCGCCTATCTCGACCTGGTCAACCCGCCCCGTCCGCCGCGCCTGTCCGCCGTCGCGATCGCCTCGCCGATCGTCGGCGACTTCGTGGAGATGACCAACCATGCCTGGTCGTTCTCGATCAGCGAGTTGAAGGAGCAATTGGCCTTCGACCGTCTTGAAGTCATCAACGATTTCACGGCGGTCGCCCTGGCGGTGCCCCATCTCGGACCGGCCGACCTGACAAAGATCGGCGGCGGAACGGCGGTCCCCGATGCCCCGATCGGCATTATCGGACCCGGCACCGGCCTTGGCGTTTCCGGCCTGATTTTTGGGCGCGAACACTGGCATCCGCTGGCCGGTGAAGGCGGCCATGTGACCATGTCAGCGGTAACACCCAGGGAGAGCCAGGTGCTCGATCTGCTCAGGGTCCGGTTTCCGCACGTCTCAGCGGAACGTGTTCTGTCCGGAATGGGCCTCGTCAACCTCTACGAAACGCTGACCGCCCTTGACGGCGAGGACCCGCCATCGCGCGCGCCGCGCGAGGTATCGGCGGCGGCGTTCAGCGAGGGCGATGACCATTGTGTCGAGGCGGTCGCCATGTTCGGTGCGATGCTGGGTACGGTGGCCGGGAACCTGGCACTCACGCTTGGCAGCCTGGGGGGTGTCTACATCGCCGGCGGGATCGCGCCCAAGCTCGGCCACCTCTTCTTGGAGAGCGAGTTTCGTGAGCGTTTCGAGGCCAAGGGCCGCTTTCGGGACTATCTCGAGGCGGTCCCGACCTATCTGATCACGCACCCCACACCAGCCTTCTACGGACTGAAATACGTTCTGGAATGGTGACTGTCATACCACCGTCGCGCAAATTGCTGTTTCGCTCGACCCCATCGAGGATCATATTGCTCAGATCGTTCACTATTAACTCTCATTGATGACCATCTTCATCATGGCCGGCGCGCTTGCCGGCCTTGCCTTGGCCGGCTTCGTCGCTTATCGCAACGGCGCCCTTGCCCATCGCCCCAGCCGCCGGCGCTGACCGGCCGTTTCGGAGAAAAACTGTGACGCTCGACGTCGATCGGCTGCGCGCCGACACGCCCGGCTGCGCCAACGTTGCCCATTTGAACAATGCCGGTGCCGCCCTGCCGCCGCGCCCTGTGACGGAGGCCCAGATCGACCATCTGCGCCTTGAGGCGGCGATCGGGGGGTATGAGGCGCGGGATCAGGCGGCGGACAAGGTCGATCACGCCTATGACGCGATCGCGCGCTTGCTGAACTGCGAGCCGGACGAGGTTGCCGTTGTCGAAAACGCGACCCGGGCCTGGGACATGGCGTTCTACGCCCTGCCGTTTCAACCGGGCGACCGCATCCTGACCGGCCAAGCCGAGTATGCTTCGAACTATCTGCCGTTCCTGCAGGTCGCTCGTCGCACCGGCGTGGTGATCGAGGCGGTGCCGGATGACGCGTTCGGCCAAATCGACACGGCCGCGATCGCGGCCACCATCGCAGACGGGTCAAAGGGGCCGGTCAAGCTGATCTCTGTCTGTCACGTGCCGACCAATGGTGGCCTGGTCAACCCGGCCGCGGCCGTCGGCAGGATCGCCGCCGAACACGACATCCCCTTCCTGCTGGACGCCTGTCAGTCCGCGGGGCAAATGCCGCTCGACGTAAAAGCACTAGGCTGCACGATGCTGTCGGTCACCGGCCGCAAGTTTTTGCGCGGGCCGCGTGGCACCGGGTTCCTTTACGTCCGCAAGGATTGGGCACAACGACTGGAGCCGCCCTTGATCGACCTGCACAGCGCCAGTTGGACTGGCCCGGACAGCTATGCCCTGCAGCCCAACACCAGGCGGTTCGAGAACTGGGAGTGCAATATCGCCGCGAAAATCGGCCTCGGCGTTGCGATCGACTACGCGTTGGACCTGGGCCTGGACACCATTCGAAAGCGCGTGTCGGCCTTGGCATCCGGCCTTCGTTCGCGTTTGGATGATAAGCCCGGCCTCGTGGTGCTGGACAAAGGTTTGGCCAAGGCCGGGATCGTGACGTTTCTTAAGGTCGGCGAGGAACCCGAGGACACCAAAAGGCGTCTGACCAAGGCCGGCGTCAATGTTTCAACGACGACACGCGAATCCACCTATCTCGATATGGCGGAACGCGATATCGACGCCATGGTCCGGGCCTCGCCGCACTACTACAACACCGAGGAAGAACTCGGCCGGCTGGTCGAGGCGCTTTAGCGGTCAACCCCAGAGCGCCGCTTCCGGCGGATGCAACAAGGCACCATCGATTTGCAGGGGCGGCTGGTAATCCTCCATCAGCCACAGCGGCCCATCCAGGTCCACGACGTCCGCATCCTGGGCCAGCAACAAGGCCGGCGCCATCGCCAGAGAGCTGGCCAGCATGCAGCCGATCATGATTTGAAAGCCCCGCTCGCGGGCCTGCTCGCGCAGGGCCAGCGCCTCGGTTAGGCCGCCAGTCTTATCCAGCTTGATGTTGACCATGCCGTATTTGCCGGCAAGATCGTCCAGGCTCGATCGATCGTGGCAGCTTTCATCGGCGCACAGCGTGATCGGACCGTCGTAGCCCGCCAGCGCGTCATCCTTGCCGGCCGGAAGCGGCTGTTCGATCATCTCGACGCCCAGCGACGCCAGGGCCGGAATGAACCTATCGAGATGACCCTCGGTCCACGCCTCGTTGGCGTCGACGACGATGCGCGCGTTTGGCGCGTTTTCCCGAACGGCCGCGACGCGCTCGACATCGCCCTCGCCGGTCAGTTTCAGCTTCAAGAGCGGCATCGCTGACGCCTTGGCGGCGGCCCGGCCCATCGCGTCGACCGCGTCCAGACTGATCGTGTAGGCCGTCTGCACGGCGGCCGGTGCTTCCAGCCCTGCCAACTGCCACGCCCGTCGGCCCGACCGTTTGGCAGCGAGATCCCAAAGGGCGCAGTCGACCGCGTTCCGGGCGGCGCCAGCAGGCAGAAGACTCAGCATATCCGACCGATCGGCACCGCCGCGCACGGCGGTTGCGACGGACCTTACCTGAGCCTCCGCACTCTCCAAGGTCTCGCCGTAGCGCGCATAGGGCACGCACTCGCCGCGTCCGACAGCGTCGCCGTCGGTGATGTCAACGATCAGCGTTTCGGCGGTTGTTTTACTGCCGCGCGAGATCGCGAAACTGCCACGGATCGGCCAGGCGTGCCGCCGGACCGTGAGATCGCGGCTCATAGGCCCTGACAGATATCGACGATCGGGGCGACACCGTCACGGACGGGGTCGACCGCTGGCATGCCGTGCTTGTCCGCCAGATCGCCCAGGATGGCCCGCGCCTCCGGCGCAGCGTACGCCGACGTATTGCACGCGATGGCTATCACCCTGGCGTCCGGGTTGGTCAGGCGTGCCGTACGTTCGTTCAGGGCGATGCACGCCTCGATATCCGGCAGTTCATAGTGCGGCAGGCCGCGCATGTGGGGGCGTCCGGGCTCGTGACACATGACCAGCGCGTCCGCCTGGGCGCCGTGCAACAGGCCCATGGAGACGCCGGCAAAGCTGGCGTGAAACAGCGACCCCTGCCCTTCGATCAGATCCCAATGATCCGCGTCGTTGGCGGGCGACAGCTGCTCGACGGCACCGGAGATGAAGTCGGCGACGACCGCATCGATCGAAATGCCATCGCCAGCGATGAAGATGCCGGTCTGCCCGGTGGCCCGGAAATCGGCCTTCATGCCGCGCGCCTGCATTTCTCGCTCCAGCGCCAAGGTGGCGAACATCTTGCCGACCGAACAGTCGGTGCCGACCGCGAGCAGCCTCTTGCCCGATCGCTTCTCGCCGGTGCCGAGTTCAATGGTCTCGGTCGGATGGCGAACGTCGAAGATCTGTCTGCCGTTGGCCGCGGCAGCGGCGGCGACATCGTGCAAGTCTGCGACCTTGTTGTGCAGGCCGCTGGCGATGTCCATGCCCCTTTCCAGGGCGCGGATCATCGTGGCCTGCCAGTCGGCCGCGATCTTGCCGCCCCTGTTGGCGACCCCAATGATCACCGTCTTGATCCCGGCGTCGGCCGCCTCGTCCACCGTCATGTCGGGCAGGCCGAGATCGGCGTTACAGCCGGCGAGACGCAACTGGCCCTTGCACCATTCCGGCCGCCACTGGCAGACGCCGGTCGCGGTCTTGGCGGCCAACTGGTCGGCGGCGTCGCCGAGAAACATCAGATAGGGCGGTTGAATCTGCACGCGCGATCTCCCCAAACGGTGCCTGAAACGCAGGACCGGGTGATCTAACCCCAAGACGGGCCGTTCGCAACCGCCTTGCGACGCACTGGCCTTCGCGAACCAATTTTGGCAGAAAGAGGGCTGCCCGCACGTATCCGAAGAGATCCCATCCATATGTTCACCACGCGACCCGAACTGCTCGGCACTTTCGGCATGGTTGCCTCGACCCATTGGCTGGCCTCGTCGGCCGGCATGGCCATGCTGGAGGCCGGGGGCAACGCCTTTGACGCCGCCGTCGCCGCCGGCTTCACGCTGCAGGTTGTCGAACCGCATCTGAACGGCCCGGGCGGCGACGTGCCGATCATCTTTCATGCCGCTGGCCCGGACGAAACCAAGGTGGTTTGCGGCCAGGGGACGGCGCCATCAGCGGCAACGATCGCGCGCTTCCAGGACATGGGCTACGACCGCATCCCGGGCGGCGGCCTGCTGGCGGCCGTGGTGCCCGGCGCGGTCGACGCCTGGCTGATGATGCTGCGCGACTATGGCACGATGGATCTACCGACCGTGCTGGCGCCCGCCATGCATTACGCAAGCGGCGGCTTTCCCCTCGTGCCGCGCATCCCTGACGCCATTCGCCGCGTCGAGAAACTGTTCTCGACCGAGTGGACCACAAGCGCGGATGTCTGGCTGCCGGGTGGCGCAGTGCCGGCCGCCAACAGCCTGTTCCAATGGCCCAGCCTCGCTGCGACCTATGAGCAGCTGTCGGACAGCGCCAAGGGCAAGGCGCGCGAGGCCGGCATCGACGCGGCAAGGTCTGAATGGCGCGAGGGGTTTGTCGCCGAGGCGATCGACCGCTTCTGCCGCACCCATGAGGCCATCGACGTTTCCGGCAACCGGCCGACCGGCCTCCTGACCGGCGACGACATGGCCGGATGGCGGGCAACCTATGAGGCGCCACTAACCTTCGACTATCGCGGCCTGACGGTTTGCAAGACGGGACCTTGGGGCCAAGGGCCAGTGTTCCTGCAGCAACTGGCCTTGCTGAAGGGCTTCGCGCTCGACCGGATGGACCCGGTCGGTCCAGACTTCATCCATCTGGTTACCGAGGCAGCGAAACTGGCGATGGCCGATCGCGAGGCCTATTACGGCGATCCCAACTTTGTTGACGTGCCGATCGAGACATTGTTGTCGCCGGGCTATGCCGGCCGCCGACGGACGCTGATCGGCGACGAGGCCAGCCTGCAGCTAAGGCCTGGCATGCCGACCAGCAATCCGCCGCGCCTGGCCAACCTGCCGCCGCCGTCTGACGAAGAACGCGCGCTGGCCAATCAGTTCGGCCTGGGCGAACCGACCCAGGTCGACGAGGATGCCGAGGTCAAGGGCGACACCTGCCATGTCGATGTCGTCGACCGCTGGGGCAATATGGTCAGCGCAACGCCGTCCGGTGGCTGGCTGCAAAGCTCGCCGGTCATTCCGGAACTGGGCTTCTGCCTCGGCACGCGGGCACAGATGTTCTGGCTGCAAAATGGTCTGCCGGCCTCGCTTGGCCCCGGCCGGCGACCCCGCACGACGCTGACCCCGACCCTGGTCTTGCGCGAAGGCAAACCCTTCATGTCACTGGGCACGCCGGGCGGCGACCAGCAGGACCAATGGTCGCTGACCCTGTTCGCGCGCCTGGCCAACCACGATTTGAACCTGCAGCAGGCGATCGACCTGCCCATGTTCCACACTGACCACGCCCCCTCCAGCTTCTGGCCGCGCCAGGCCAAACCGGGCGTGCTGGCGGTCGAAGACAGGCTCGCTGTCGCCACCCTGACCGAACTGGACCGCCGCGGCCACCGCCTGCACCATCGCGGCGACTGGTCGCTGGGCCGCCTGTCCGCCGTGACTCGCCAAGAGACCGAAAATGGTATAATTCTGAAGGCAGGCGCCAACCCGCGCCAGATGCAAGGATATGCGGTTGGGCGCTGACGCCGGCCCGGGGCCTGGCCGAATGTCGCGGAGAAGAAGTGAAGACAGTTCTGACGCTCTATGCCCGGGTGCTGGGCCAGCCGCTCCTATTGCTCAGGCTGGGCGGTCTGATGATGGTGATCATCGTTGGCTATCAAATAGCGCTGCTTCTGACCCTTGATTCGCTAAGCGTCGGCCATGATCAACAAGCGGCGCAACAGGTAGTCGAGCAGAACTGGTTGCGGTTTGCCCTCGGCGTCGTCGTGCTGGTCGTGCTGTACATCTGGCTAACGACTATGTTTGCGGTGCGTTGGCACCGTTATGCGCTTCTCGGCCAATCGAACTATCGATTTTTTGATGCAACTTTTGGCAGGCGTGGCTGGAGTTTCGTGTGGAACTCGTTCCTTATCAGTAGCTTAGCGAGCGTTGTGGTTTTTCCATTCGTGTTGGCACTAGGATTCACGATTATCCCCTCGGTCGTAATCGATCCGACGCCGACACGGCAGACTCTGATCGTTCTCAACGGATTGATGATCCTCGCGTCCCTCCCAGGTCTCTACGTTGTCGGCAGATGTTCGCTCGTTTTTCCCGCGATCGCTCTAGGCTTTCGCATGCGCATTCGCGACAGTTGGGACGAAACCCGCGGCCATGGCCTGCGCATATTCTTATTGCTTGTCGCCATGTCGATACCGGCAGTTGTAGGTTCTGAGGTTACCGTGCACATCGTGCCCTCGACCGACTTGCCGATATGGCTGATGACTGTCATCAGAACGCTCGTCGGAACCTTCTTTGTCTTGATAACAACCGCCCTATGGGCGAGCGCGCTGTCGCACGCCTATCGGTCGCTTAACCTTCCGCTGCATCCGCCGCAGCCGCAGATGGCTGGCAATGGCTGACGCAAGCGCCTAGTTATGCCATCGAAGCAGGATCGCTGCTGATCAAGCTCTGCGTTTGGGATTCATGAAAACAGTACTGACAATCTACGCCGGCGTGCTTGGCCAGCCGGGGCTGCTGCTGCGGCTCGGTGGTTTGATGATGATCATCCTGGTGATCTATCAAATCGCGCTGACGTTGCTGTTGGACTCGCTCTATGTCCCCGGCAACCAGGGCCAGACCCAGCAGGCGTTCTTCGACAATTGGCCTCGGCTTGTTCTCGGCTTTGTCGTCTATGGCGTGATCATCGTTTGGCTGACGACCATCTTCGCCATTCGCTGGCATCGCTACGTATTACTTGGTCAGAAGAAGTACAGTGTCCTTGATGTCACGTTCGCCGGTCGCGAATGGCGGTTTGTTTGGAACTCGATCGTCATCGCCCTGATCATCGGGCTGGCGATGGTCGTGTTCTTCGTCGCCGTTCGAATTGTGTTCTCTCTCGTTGCCGCGATCAGCCCGTCGCTGTTCATTTTTCTCAACTTTGCCGCTTTGGTAGTGCTGCTTCTGTTCGTGAACTACTTTGTCGGCCGCTTCTGCCTGGTCTTCCCGGCGACGGCGTTGGGCGTGCCGATGCGCGTTCGGGATAGCTGGCACAAGACCTGGGATGGCGGCATCCGCGTCATGCTGCTGCTGACGGCCATGTCCCTGCCGAACCTGATCGCGCCGGAAGTAGCCTTCTACCTGCTTCAACCGGGAACCGTGCCGGCGTGGTTGGCGACGGCTGTCGGCACCTTTGTGCAGGTCTTCTTCCTGCTGATCACGACCGCGCTTTATGCCAGCACGTTCTCCTACACGTACCGCGACCTTGGCCTGCCTTTGGAGCCGCCGCGGTATCCGGTGCCGGACGCCCAGGTTTAGGCTGCCGCCGGCCACCAACCGACTTCAGCGCCGCTGATACTGCGCCTCACCGAACAGGTTCCGCCGCGCCTCGTTGGTCAGCTTCGGCGGGCGCCGGTCAGCCAGGACTTGCATCCCGCGTTGAACCGCAGGCCGTCCGTTGATCTCTTCGAACCAGCGCTTGAAGTTTGGGAAATCGTCGATCGACAGTTTGTGGCGTTCGTAGGAACGGGTCCATGGAAACGTTGCCATGTCGGCGATCGAATAGTCGTCCCCACCCAGATAGGTGGCCTCGCCCAGTCGGCGGTCGAGCACGCCATAGAGCCGTCTTGCCTCGTTGGTGTAGCGGTCGATGGCGTAGGCGATCTTTTCCGGCGCATAGACACGGAAATGGTTGGCCTGCCCCAGCATCGGGCCGAAGCCGCCCATCTGCCACATCAGCCACTGGATCGTGTCGTGGCGCGCCGGGTGAGATTGCGGCCAAAACCGGCCGTACTTTTCGGCCAGGTAGATCAGGATCGCGCCACTCTCGAACAGGCTGTAGGGCTGGCCGTCCGGTCCTTCAGGGTCGACAATCGCCGGCATCTTGTTGTTCGGGCTGATTTTTAGGAAGTCCGGATCGAACTGGTCGCCCGCACCGATATCGATAGCGTGCACGGTGTAAGGCACCCCGACCTCCTCCAGGAAGATGGAGACCTTGAAGCCGTTGGGCGTCGGCCAGGTGTAGAGGTCGATCGGTGCGGTCATCCGGGCGGATCCTTAATGAGGTCGTGGTCAAGAGGCGAAGGCGAGGCTGGCCGATTGCAGGGCAGATCGTGGCCAGCACCCGAGCATACATCGGGTGTCCGACCGGGTCGAACGCCTCGTCACAGACCGCCCAACTGGGCGATGGCGGTAAGTTTGCCGGCAGATTCAAGACCGTAGCCGGGACCGAGTAATGAAATGCGCGCTTGACTTTGCTTGGGCGTACCCGCATATCCCGCCCAACGTCGTCTGGCTGCCGCGTGAGCAGCCCGCATCCTGAACACTGGACATGTCAGGCCGCATCGCGCCCTTCTGGTGCACGACGCCGAACCGCCTTGCCCGGCAATCCGCCAATTCAAGGCTCACTACCCAAGTTCCCATTTCACGCGGGGTTCTGACGATCTGGCTGCCCGGCGGGACAATCCGGTCCGGGGCAGACGCCTGATCGCAACCGCATGTCAGCGGCCCGCTTTGCCTTTCCGGCACGGCGCGGTTCGGTGATTCCGTACTTTTTTCCCGGCAAGGCCAACGCGATCAACGGCTGGTCCTGCCCCATTGAAAGAAACAGATTTTGACATCTTTTGAAGCCCTTAGGCTTTCCCCTCCTCTTCTAAAATCCGTCCGCGCGCTCGGCTACGAACAGCCGACGCCGATCCAGCAGCAGGCAATCCCGCCCGTGCTTCAGGGCCGGGACCTGATGGGTCTGGCGCAGACCGGCACCGGCAAGACGGCCGCCTTTGGCCTGCCGCTGGTCCAGCACTTGCTGGCCCAAAGGACGAGGCCGGCGCCCAGAACGACCCGCGCGCTGATCCTGGCGCCGACCCGCGAACTGGTGAATCAGATCACCGGCAATCTGCGCGATTACGTCAGGAACACGCCACTGAAGGTGGTCTCGGTCATTGGCGGCGCGTCGATCCACGGCCAGACGACCAAGTTGGCGCGCGGCACCGATATTCTGGTCGCGACACCCGGCCGCCTGCTTGACCTGGTTGAACGGCGTGCCGTGGCGCTCGACAGCGCGCGCTTCCTGGTGCTGGACGAGGCCGACCAGATGTTGGATCTCGGCTTTATCCATGCCTTGCGACGTATCGCCAAGCTGCTGGCCAGCCCGCGGCAAACGCTGCTGTTTTCGGCCACCATGCCCAAGCAGATGGCGGAGCTGTCGCGCACCTATCTGAACGACCCGATCCGCATCGAGATCACGCCGCCCGGACGCGCGGTCGACAAAATCGCGCAATCCGTTCACTTCGTCGACCAGGGCGGCAAGACCGCGCTTTTGAAAGCCCATCTCGGCGCGCGGCCGGGCGATCTCTCCCTGGTCTTCGCGCGCACCAAGCATGGCGCGGAACGGCTGATGAAGCAGTTGGTCGCCGGTGGTTTCGCGGCCGCCTCGATCCATGGCAACAAGAGCCAGGGCCAGCGCGAGCGCGCCATCAAGGCCTTCCGCAGCGGTGACATCCGCATCCTGGTGGCGACGGACGTCGCTGCCCGTGGCATCGACATTCCCGGCGTCAGCCATGTCTACAATTACGACCTGCCAAACGTGCCGGAGAACTATGTCCACCGCATCGGCCGCACCGCCCGTGCCGGCGCCTCCGGCGATGCCGTGGCCTATTGCGGGCCGGACGATCTGCGGTTGCTGCGCGACATCGAGAGGCTGATGGGGCTGTCCATCGACGTCGCCAGCGGCGAGCCGCCTGTTGATCGTGGCACGGGGGGCAAGGGCAAGGGCCGCCCACGCGGTGCCAATCGGCCGAAGCACCGCCGCAGCCAAACCGGCAAGCCATCGATGGGCGCTCATAGCCGCAATGGGCAGCATGATGAGATACGGAACGAGGACGCCGCACCGGATCGTCCTGAGGACAAGCGCCCGAAACACGTGAACAGCAACCGGCCGGGCAAGTGGCGTCGGTCAAGGCGCAAACGCATGGCCGCGTAAGCCACCGTTTCATCCGCAGAGGCACGCTCCACATCCCCGCACCCGGGACCTGCCGCTGGCAGGCGGCCGGCAAAGGGACTACAGTCGGGGATCTCGGCCACTGATCGATTGTCACGGCCACCCGTGGTGGGGCCGATCAAATCGAGCCTATTGGCAAAAGGAAACAGTTCTCTGGGGGAGCCGTCGCGATGTCTTTGAAGCAGCAGCAGATCGACTTTTACAAGTCCAATGGCTATCTGGTCGTCAAGGATGTCGTCGGCCCAGAGACGTTGGGCCGCCTGCGTGCAACCATTGATGGGTTCGTCGAACGATCGAAGCAGATCACTGAAAGCGACGATGTCTTTGACGTCGCCCCCGACCATTCGGCGGCGTCGCCCAAGCTGAGACGGATTAAGCAGCCGACTCAGCAACACCCGGAGTTCGACGCGCTGATGCGCTCGCCGGCCGTGGTCGACATTGTTGCCGACCTGCTCGGCGGCACCGTGCGGATCGACCACAGCAAGCTGAACTTCAAACCGCCGGGTGGCGGTGCAAAGATCGAATGGCACCAGGACTGGGCCTTTTACCCGCACACGAACGACGACCTGCTCGCCGTCGGCGTCATGGTCGAGGATTGCACCCCGGAAAACGGGCCGCTGAACGTCATCGCCGGGACCCATCGCGGGCCACTTTACGACCATCACGATCAGGGCGTCTTCGCCGGCGGGATCAGACCAGACGCCCTGGGCGGCGCGACGGACCAGGCCATCGAACTGACGGCGCCGGCCGGTTCGATCTCGATCCACCATGTGCGCACGCTGCACGCCTCGGGCGAGAACCATTCCACCTCCACCCGGCCCCTGCTGTTGTTCGCCTATGCCGCGGTCGACGCCTTCCCGGTCTTCAAGACCTACGATTTCGACGAGTTCAACAGCCGCATCCTGCGCGGCGAGCCAACCGTCACCGCCCGGATTACCGATGTGCCCGTGCGCGTGCCCCACCCCTGGCCCGAGGGCGAAGGCTCGATCTTCGACAACCAAGCGAAGCTGAGCGCGGCTGCCGCCTGACGAGCGGAGTCGGCGACGAAATCGGAGACAGGCCGGAGCGCCTAAACGCTAACCAGGTGCCCCACCAACGCATCCGGCGCGGCGAAAAAGGGGTCGTGGCTGGTGGCCAGCGATAGCACGCGCTCGACCGGCGTTTGGGTGTACATGCGCTTCTGCACCCCCGGCAGCAACGCCCGGTCCTCCGTGCATTCGATGTAGACCCGAGGGATGCGGCCGAAGCGTTCAGGCGTGTGGCGCACCGGCGTCACAATGCCCACCATCGGCTCCGGCCGGGTTAGCGACAGGGCCTTGGCGACATGATCGTCGCTGCAATCGTGGCAGAAGGCCGGCCCGAAGCCGTCCGGGTGAATGGCCACGGTGGCCTTGTCGTCGGCGACGATCATGTTCGGCGGCACCAGGCTGCCTGGAGTATCGGCGCCATAGCCCATTCGGGCGACACCGTCAGGTAGCAGAAAGGCCGTCAGATAGACCAGCTTGGCGATGTTGGCGGGGCAGGTCTCGGCCGCCTGTGTGATCATGACACCGCCCAGGCTGTGACCGACCAGCACCACCGGCTCCGGCTGGGCATCGACCACCGAACAGATACGATCAGCATAGGCTTGCAGGGAAACATCCGAGACCGGCGTTGGATCGCTGCCATGGGCCGGCATGTCCGGCGCAACTACCCTGTGCCCCTCGGCCACCAGGCGCGGTACGACCTCGTCCCAGCACCACGCGCCGTGCCATGCGCCGTGGACGAGTACGAACGTCGTCATCGTCGGCCCTTCTTCTGCTGGGCGGGTTCTTCAGGCGATATCCCGAGCATAAGGTCCTTCTCCATAACGAAGTTGGTCAAGGCCACGCCGTCTCGCTCCACCGTCTGCTGATTGACGACCGACCAGCCTTGCCGCTCAAAAAACGGCCGCGCGAGATGGCTGGCTTCGGTGCGAAGCTGGCACAGTCCCATCCCCGACGCTTCGGCCAGCAGCCGTTCATAGAGCTGCTTGGCAACGCCGGTGCCCATGGCCTCCGGCGCCACGAAGGCAAGATCGACGCACCCGTCCGGCTTCAAGGTCATGAACCCGACAATGGCGCCGCCCCGCTCGGCCACGAAGGAGGTTTGGGATTTCAGTCGCGCGCGCCAGGGCGGCGTGTCCGGAACGGAGGGTGCCCAAGCCCGCCGCTGCGCCTCATCATAGTGATCCCTGGCGCCGACGCGGACGGCGTCAAAGTAGATGCGAGCCGTGGCCTCGGCATCTCGATCTTCGAACCGGCGAACGGTCACTTGCATGACGCCAACTTCATACGATCGCCGCCGCGCCTAGGACTGGCCGCCAGCATTCGGAAAGAACAGGGGCTGGCCGTCGACCCGAAATGCCGCAATGGCTGACTGCCCTTCATTGGAAAGCAGCCAGTCGATGAAGGCCTGCCCGTCTTCCGCCCGCACATGCGGGTGGCGGTCCGGGTTGACCAGAATGACGGCGTACTGGTTGAACAGGGCCGGGTCGCCCTCGACCAAGACCGCGTGGTCGCGCTTGTTGGCGAAGCTGACCCAGGTCGCCCGGTCGGCCAGCACGTAGGCGTCCATGGCCACGGCGGCGTTCAGCGTCGCGCCCATGCCGGAGCCCATCTCGCGATACCAGTCCCGACTCGCGTCATCCAGCGCCACGCCGGCCGCATCCCACAGGGTGCGCTCGGCGAGGTGGGTGCCGCTGTTGTCGCCACGCGAGGTGAAGACAGCACCGGCTTCGGCGATCCGGGCGAGCGCGCTGGCAGCATCGTCCAGTCCAGTGATCTCGGCAGGGTCGTCTCGCGGGCCGATCAGGACGAAGTCGTTGTACATCACCTCGTGCCGTTCCACGCCGAAACCCTCCACGACGAAGGCTTCCTCGGACGGCCGGTGGTGAACCAGCAACACATCCGCATCGCCGTTTCGCGCCAGCCGCAAGGCCTGGCCCGTGCCGACCGCGACAACCCGCACGTCCACGCCCGACTCGGCCCTAAATAGCGGCAGGATGGCGCCCAACAGGCCGGAATTCTCCGTCGACGTCGTCGAGGCCAGGACAATGTGGCGGTCCTCCGCGATCGCCTGGCCAGCCATAAAGGTCAAGGTCATGAGCATCGCGGAGATGGCCACGAGCCATTGCGTCGGTCTTCGGTCCATCCCTCTCACCACATCAATTCGCCGCCGAGAAAGGCGCGGCCCGCCTCGCTCTCGGGCCGCTCAAAAAAGGCCGGCGCCGCTGTTCGCTCGGCCACCTTCCCACCCTGCAGGAATATGACCTCGTCGGCCAGGCGCTTGGCTTGACCGAGATCATGGGTGGTCATCACGATCTTGGTTCCGGCACCGTGAATCTGGTTCACGATCGCCTCGACAGCCGCCGTTGCACCAGGATCGAGGCTGGCCGTGGGCTCGTCCAGGAACAGAATTTCCGGCGCCAGCGCCCACGCCCGGGCCAAGGCCAGACGCTGCTGTTCCCCCGCCGACAGCGATACAGCCCGCTGGTCAGCGCGGCTGGCCAGTCCCGTGCGTTCAAGCGCTTCGGCAGCCCTCTGCTGCCTCCGACCCGTCGGAAAGCCCTGCAGCTTGAGCCCGTAGAGCACATTGGCGCGCAGGGATCGCCGCAGCATTACCGGCTTCTGAAACACCATGGCCTGGCGGCGGCGAGCCTGGCGGGCCTCATTACCGCACCATCGGACCGTGCCCATGCTCGGCCCCACCAAACCGTGACAAAGCCGCAAAAGCAGGCTCTTGCCGGCACCGTTGGGACCCAGGATGACGGTCCTTGGTCCGGCCTCGATGGTCAGCGTGATATCGTCCAGCAAGCGCGTGCCATCGATGTCGACGCCAACTTGGTCAAGCTGTAGCGGCAAGATGGGCAAGGCGACGCTCTCTCAGGCGTACCGACGGGTCGTGACGCCGCCCAACATCGCCGCGATGGCGTTCACGCCCAGCGCAATCACCACGAGAATGAGGCCCAGCGCCAAAGCCAGTGCCAGATTGCCCTTGCTGGTCTCAAGCGCGATCGCCGTGGTCATCACGCGCGTGGCGTAGGCGATGTTGCCGCCCACGATCAGCACCGCCCCAACCTCGGCCATCGCACGCCCAAAGCCCGCCATGACCGCGGTGGACAGGCCGACGCGGGCGTCCCACAGCAGTGTCAGGACCATTTGTCGCGGCCGCGCGCCAAACGAACACAGTTGCTCCCTGTACTCGTCGTAAAGGCCGCGCACGATTTCCCTCGCTAGCGCCGCGATGATCGGCGTGATCAGGATCGCCTGGGCGATGATCATCGCCGTCGGCGTGAACAGCAGCCCCAACGGGCCCAGCGGGCCGGATCGCGACAGCATCAGATAGACCATCAGGCCGACAAAGACGGGCGGCAAGCCCATCAGCGCGTTCAGGAAGACGATGACTGCCCTGCGACCCGGGAACCGATAGACGGCAACCACCGCGCCAAGCGGCAGGCCGATGAAGGAAGCGATGGCAACCGCACTCAAACTCACGTAAAGGGACCGGCCGACGATATCGACCAGTTCCGGATCGAAGCTCGCGACCAGGTGCAGCGCCAGACCGAAGGCTTGGACGAAGTCGGACATCAGGGACCCTGTTTCAACGCGCCTGGGCTCAACACACCTGGGCTCAACACGTTTGGGCAACACCGATTGAGCGGGATCGACCGGCGGACTTTGCACCGTCGGGCTTGAACGCTCAACGGCTGTGCGCCTTTGGTAATGGTACTAGGATCGATCACGACCTTCCTGGCTCGCAGCCTTTGGGAATCGCAAGATGAGTGAGCAATACAACGTGTCGCGCGTCGGCGACAGAGTACGCCAAAGCTTGGAAGTGGAAGAACGGGACGGCCAGCGTCTTGCCATCATGGGCCGGACCATTGGCCTGCTGGCCGTCGCCGTCCTGATGCTCTTCATCGTCCACTTTCCCGATGCTCTCTACTACTACACCCTCCTCTGCGTCCTCATAGCGCTGGGGCTGGTCGATGGCTGGCTGCTGCGGCAGGGCCTGCGTCGGCAGTGGCACGCCTATCTCTTCGCGGCGCTCGATTTCGCGATCGTAACCTTCGCCCTGCTCTATCCGAACCCATTTGCCACCCATGACTACACAGCGCAGCTTGGCATGCGGTTCATCTCTTTTGCCTACTTCTTCATGCTGCTGAGCGCCCTGGCTTTGACGTTTCGGCCGGGCTTGGTGGTTTTTGGCGGGCTGGCGGGCGCCGGGCTCTGGTCTTTAGCAACGCTGTGGATCGCCAATCTCCCAGACTCCATCACCGATATCTCGCCGGACTGGCCGTGGGATCGGATCCTAGAAACGCTTCTGGCGGCCGACTTCGTCGATGTCACCATCCAGATGCAGCGCGTCGGCGTCTTTTTGATCGTGGCGGGCCTGCTGGCAGTCATCGTTGCCCGCTCCCGGCGTCTGGTTTTGCGCCAGGCGCATTCCGAGCGCGAGCGTGGCAACCTCGCGCGATACTTCCCGCCCAGCATGGTCGACGCCCAGCATGGTATGGATGCGCCGCTGTCGCAGGTGCGCGAACAGGAGGTGGCGGTGCTGTTCGCCGATATCGTCGGTTTCTCGCATTGGGCAGAAGAGCATAGCCCGACTGAGCTGATTTCACGGCTGCGGCAAGTCCATCGCCGCCTGGAGGAGGCGGTGTTCCGCAACAACGGCACGCTCGACAAGTTCATCGGCGACGGCGTCATGGCCACGTTCGGCACGCCAGAAACCGGCCCGCACGACGCCGCAAACGCCGTCCGCGCGCTCCGCGCAATCCTGGACTCGTTCGAGGACTGGAACGCTGAGCGGCGGTCGCGAGGTCGCGATCCGGTTCATGTCGGTGTCGGCGTCCATTACGGGCCGGTGGTCATCGGCGATATCGGTTCGGCCCGCCGGCTCGAATTCGCAGTGCTGGGCGACACCGTGAACGTCGCCAGCCGCCTGGAACGCCTGACCCGCGATGTCGGCTGCCGCGCGATCATTAGCGATGCGACGGTGGCCCAGGTGCGGGCCAGCGAAAGCAATCAAGACGCCGATCGGCTGTTAGGAGATTTCTCCGAGGGCACCGCCGAGTCCGTGCGTGGTCGCAGCGAGACCGTGCGCATCTGGACGCTTTGAGCGTACTTGCGCCAATTGACAGCGGCCGCGAAGCCTCAACCAGTCGATACTCGCGCGATCCAAGTTTTTTTCATGACGCCCTGGTTCAACGCGTCAAGGGCCAATAGATATCGTGCTAAGTCAATGTCGACAGAAACTGCGGGGCCCCTTCCTATGTCGAATGAAACGGTGCGGTCGACATTTCTCAGCCCACCGGCGCTACCCAGACCGGCCGGCTACAGCCATGTCGCGATTGCGCCAGAGTGTGCCCGCATCGTGCATATCTCCGGCCAAGTCGCCATGGATGGTGCAGGAAACATTGTCGGGGTCGGTAACTTTGCCACCCAGGCGACCCAGGCGTTTGAGAATCTGCGAGATGCATTGAAATCGGCGGGTTCAAGCTTTGACCATGTTCTGAAGATCAACATGTTCGTGTTGGACATGGCCGACCTGGCGGCTCTGCGAGAGGTGCGTGATCGGTTCGTCAATACCGACGCACCCCCCGCCAGCACTCTGTTGCAGGTGAGCGGCTTCTTCCGCGAGGGTATCCTGTTCGAGGTCGATGCCGTGGCCGTTATTCCGGGCTGAGTGGCACGGTCGCCAGACCGGCTCACCCCTACCGGCGCCAACCTCTCGTTCAGTTGACCGGACCGCCGCTCAGGCAGTGACCCGCCCAGTTGGATGGTGGCGGATGCCAGTCAGTGTCGACCGCGGCACCCGCCAAACCGTCACATCAGCGGATCGTCATAGCCGAGCAGCGTGAGCTGGTCGATCACGCCGCCATTGGCATCTACGACGTTGTTGTAGGACGCCGCCGTCAAATTGGCCGACGACAGATCCTCCGCCTGGATGTCTTCCAGAACGTATTTGTGGCCACCGTTGTTAAGGATCTCGATGACCAGCGCGCCGTCCTCTTCGGTAATGCCGATCCAGTTTGGCGATAGACTACCGAAATCGAGCACATCGTTATCGGGATCGAAGCCCTCAATGGTCTCGACAACGCCCCACTTCCAGGTCAGGTCGATCTCGCCGACCCCGGCCGGAGTATCGCTACCGCCGCCGCCGGAGTCCCCGCCACCGTCACCATTGCCGCCGTCACCGCTACCGTCGCCGCTACCGCCATCGTTGCCACCGCCGGAGTCACCTCCGCCGCCGTCACCACCACCGTCACCACTGTCGCCGCCGCCGTCACCGCTACCGTCACCGTCTCCACCGCCAGAGGAGTCGCCGTCCCCCGGATCGGTATCGACCGGGTCCCAGACCCCATCGCGGGTCTGATGGCCGTCCGTGGTCTGTCCGGCCGGGGCGGCCGGCGTCAGCAATCCGGTGCGTGCGACCAGCGTAACGTCGTTCTGGTCGAAGCCGAACGGCGCCTCCAGATTGTCCTCCATCACCTGATCGAAATGGAACTCGATCTGGCCGGGGCTCAGATCCTCGAGCTTGAGGCCGGTGAAGGTGAAGCTCTGTCCGGTCGGCAAGCTGGAGATCACCAGCCCCGCATCGGTGTCTTCGACGGTCAGCCGCTCGCGGGTACCGAAATAGAGGAAGCTGATCTTCATCGTGCCCGGATCGAAGCCGTCGATCACCTCGTGCTCGCCGTACTCATGCGACCGGATATAGACCGTGTCGTCCTCACGCGGGCCAAGGCCAAGCTCCCAGGACAGCACGCCGCCGATATCCTGGCGAAAATGCTCGTTTCCGACCACGCCGAAGCTGTCGATCGTCAGTTCGTCGAAACCGACGCCCTCCACGATCTGTATGGCGCTGGTCCACGGGCTGTCGATGGCGATCTCACCCGCAGGCGTCTTGGTCACGATCATGCCGTGCACCGACGTGTCGCCGACATCAAGCTCGTCCCGGGCCGGATCGAAACCGACGATGTCGTCGGCATTTGTGTCGGCGCGATACTTCACACCGCCTGCCGCGGTTGTGCCCGTCGTTGTCGGCGGATCCGAACCGTCGCTGTCGTAGACAACGTCGTAGCCGCCACCCGGGCCAGGGTCCGTGACCGTGCCGCCGATCGCGCCGACCACCTCGTTCAGCACGCCCTGGTCGGCGATGGAAAAGTTGGACAGCGTCAAGTCGGCGAGGCCGATGCCCTGGATGAAGGTTGTGTTAACCGGCGTGCCGTCCGGTGTGGTAACGACGATGCGGACGGTCTGGCCAAGCGTGTTGCTGGTTTCCTCATAGATCTGGAACCGATCGGCCGTCACGTCCTGCTCGATATGGACCATGTCGGATGCGGGGTCGAAATCCGTAATCGTCCGCGACGGGCTGGTCAGATTGATCATGATCATCTGATGTCCACCCGGATCGTCGCCGCCTCCGGATCCGCCATCGTCGGGTCCGATCGCGTCGAAGATTTCCGCGCGCGCCGTATCATCGAGGACGGTGAAGTTG
>JBCBSH010000026.1:0-29440 GCA_039819285.1 Pseudomonadota bacterium | reverse complement strand
CCGCATCGACGAGCTGCGTGTCGGCAGCACCCAAATGCGCGAGGCGATCGCGATCGTTGGACTTGCCTGTCGGTTTCCGATGGCGGACAGCGCCGCTGACTACTGGCGGTTGCTCGCGGCGGGCACAGATGCGGTGGCCGATCCGCCGAGCGATCGGCCCGAATCCGAAGGCCTTACGCCGGCTGGATACGTCTCCGCGATCGACCGTTTCGATGCCGGGTTCTTCGGTATGCGCGCCGCGGAGGCCGAAACCCTCGATCCACAGCACCGGATGTTGTTGGAAGTCGCGTGGCATGCCCTTGAGAACGCAGGCTACGCCAACCGCGCGCGACGGCCGCGGCAGACGGGCGTTTTTCTTGGCCTTAGCACCAGCGATTATGAAGTCCGGTTTCGCACCGGCGAAGATCAGGGCCTGTCGCCGCAAACGATCACTGGCAACGCGCGCAGCATCGCCCCCGGACGGCTGGCCCATTGGCTCGATACGACGGGACCGGCCGTGGCGCTCGACACGGCGTGCTCATCGTCCCTGGTCGCGGTCCACGCGGCCTGTCTAGCCCTGCGCACAGACGCCTGCACATTGGCGATTGCCGGGGGGGTCAACGTACTGCTTGAGCGTGACCTGAGCACCGGGTTTGCGGCCGCAGGCATGCTGAGCCCCGATCATCGCTGCAAGACCTTTGACGCGTCAGCAAACGGCTATGTGCGCGGCGAGGGCTGCGGCTTGGTGGTTCTCAAACGCCTGTCGGATGCCGAGCGGGATGGCGACCGCGTCAGAGCGATCATTCGTGGCGGGGCAACAAACCATGACGGGCATGCAAGCGCGCTAACGGCGCCCAACGCCGAGGCTCAGATTGCGGTCATTCGTGCCGCGCTCTCCGATGCCGGGCTGACGCCAGATGACGTGCAAGCCGTCGAGTGTCACGGGACGGGGACGCCGCTTGGAGACCCGATCGAGGTAAGGGCGCTGGCCGAGGCCTATGGTCCCAATCGTTCTGAGGATCTGCTCATCGGATCGGCGAAGACCAACCTTGGTCATCTCGAGGCTGCGGCCGGCATTGCCGGGCTGATCAAGTTGGTCCTTGCACTAGAGGCGAACGAACTGCCGCCGACACTGCATCAGTCGGCACCAAACCCTCGGATCGATTGGCAGGGCAGCCGGATGCGCGTCATCGATCGGCTGGCCGAATGGCCGAAGGTGCCGGTGCGGCGTGGCGGCGTCAGCAGTTTCGGCTTCAGCGGCACCAACGCGCACATGATCGTGGAACAGGCGCCCGCGACCGCGGTGCGTCCGGCTGTCGAGGACAATCTCGCGATACTGCCGCTCAGCGCACCGGACCCGGGCGGTATTGCGCGCCTTGCCTCCGGTTGCGCGGATCTGTTGGAGCAAGAGCCGACGCTGGCACCCGCCGATATCAGCGCGACCCTGGCCATCGAACGCGAGCACTTCCGCCAGCGCGCCGCGGTGGCGGCGGCTGACAAGACGGAAACGATCGCCGATCTGCGCGCGATCGCCGACCGGGAGGAGCCCCGCCACGGGGCGTTCGGGATCGCCCCGGCACAGTCGCCGAAGGTCGTGTTCCTGTTCACCGGCCAGGGCAGTCAATGGTCTGGCATGGGCAGCGATCTCTACGACGTCGATGCGGAGTTCCGATCCGTCATCGACGAGTGTTCCGCGGTCTTGGATCGCCGACTTGATCAACCGCTGACGACCTTGATGTTCGATCCTGCGTTTGAGGATCGATTGATCGACACGGCGATCGCTCAGCCGGCGCTGTTTTCGCTTGAGTACGCTCTTGCCAAACGGTTCGAGTCGATGGGCGTTCGGCCAGATCTCTTGATCGGTCATAGCCTCGGCGAATGGGTGGCGGCCTGTCTGGCGGGCGTTGTGTCTCTGGACGATGCGTTGAACTTGGTCGCCGAGCGTGGCCGCCTGATGGGCTCGGTCACCCGTCCAGGCGCGATGGCGGCGGTGTTTGCCAACTTGGAGACAATCCAGCCGTTCTTGGAGTCGTCCGGCGGCGACGTCGGCGTTGCGGCGATTAACGGACCGGATGATGTCGTGGTTTCGGGCGACGCGGACGCCGTTGACCGTTTGTGCGAGGCCCTTGAGGCGCGAGAGATCGGCTGTCAACGGCTTCGTGTCGGCCAGGCCTTTCACTCGCCGTTGATGGAACCGGTTCTCGATGCCTTTGGCGAGGCGGTCGCAGCGGTTCCGCTGGCAAGTCCACGAATTCCGATTGTCTCGAACCTGACGGGAACGGCGGATGCGGCGCTCGATACGCCGGACTACTGGGTCAGGCAAATCAGAGAGCCGGTTCGTTTTGCCAAGGGACTTCACACAGTGGCCGACCTGGGTGCGAATGTGTTGGTTGAAATCGGCGCCGCGCCGGTTCTGATCGGCATGGCCCAACGGTCTGCGGCGTTTGACCGCGACGCAGTGGACTTCGTGCCCACTCTGCGACGCAACAGGCCGGCGGCGCAGGCGTTTAGAGCATCTCTCTGCAAACTGTATGTCGCTGGCGTCGACATCGACTGGTCGGCAATTGCCTCGCGAGAACATCGCGTTGCGTTGCCCGGCTATCCCTTCGCCGATCAGCGCTATTGGGTGCCGCGGCCGTCCCGCGCGACAACGCAGCGGTTTGGCGTGGTGTCGGCGGCGGCACAGGTGCCTCGGCAGGAAGCGGCTGAGCCGCAGGCGTCGCCCTCGGATCTTCGCGACGACGTTCGCTCACTGCTGATGCGCTTGCTGCAGCTTGATGCCGCTGCAATCGATTCCGATGCCGGCTTTTTTGAGCTTGGTGTCGATTCCTTGGCCCTGACCGAGGCCGTGGCGGCAATCGAACGCCGCTGGAAGGTCAGTGTTTCGCGTCAGGAATTGTTTGAAAACCAGACCAGCGCCCGCCGCTTGATCGACCTTGTTGTAGAGGCCGCAGGGCGCCCAGAAAGCCCCAAAGACGAAACTACCCCGCAAGCCGACAAGGTCGACCGCCGGCCGTCGTCTGCCGCGACAGACCCCGAACCGGCCGCGCCGGCCACGGGCTACGACGAACCGGCACGGTCCTATCTGGAGCGATTCTCGCAAGACTACGTTCAGCGCAACAGCAAGTCGCGCCAAGCCCGTGCGAACGATGCCTCGGTTTTGGCCGATAGCCGAGCCGTTGCCGGTTTTCGACCGGACACCAAGTCGATGCTGTTTCCGGTCGTCGGCGCCAAGGCGTCGGGCAGCCATATGACCGACCTTGACGGCAATGACTATGTCGACATCACGATGGGCTTCGGTGTTCAGCTGTTTGGCCATAACCCGCCTTTCGTGGCGGCGGCCATCGAGCGCCATTTGGCCGATCAGGGCTTGTTCATCGGGCCGCAAGCACCCTTGGCCGGCGACGTGGCCCATCGGATCGCGCGTCTGACCGGCAACGACCGCGTGCTGTTTTGCAACACCGGAACCGAGGCCGTGATGACCGCGCTGCGCCTGGCCCGCTTTGTCACGGGCCGGTCGCGTGTGGCCATGTTTGCTGGCTCGTATCACGGTCATTTCGACGGCACGTTGGCCAGCCCGTCGGCGGACGGGGCCGGCATGCCGCTTGCCGGAGGGACGCCGCTCGGCATGGTCGAGGATGTGATCGTGCTCGATTATGGCGACCCTGAAAGCGCGATCGAGATCTTGCAGCGAGAGGCCGCCAGCCTGGCCGCGGTGATCGTCGAACCCGTGCAGAGCCGGCGGCCCGGTCTGCAGCCGCGCTCTTTCTTGCAGCGGCTACGCGCGCTTACCAGCGATATCGGCGCGGCCCTCGTGTTTGACGAGGTCCTGCTGGGCTTCCGCGTCGCCTTAGGCGGCGCGCAGGAATGGGCCGATGTCCGGGCCGATCTGGTCACCTACGGCAAGATCATCGGCGGCGGCTTGCCGATCGGTGTGGTCTCGGGCAAACGAGACTATCTGGACGCTATCGACGGCGGCGCATGGTCGTTCGAAGGCGACGACGCGCCGAACGCCGAGCGCACTTTCTTTGCCGGCACGTTCAACAAGAACCCGCTGACAATGACGACCGCGCATGCCGTCTTGGAGCATTTGGAACGGTCGGGCCCGGCGCTGCAGAGTACGTTGAGCGATCGCACGGCGGCATTTTGCGCTCATTTGAATGCAATCTTCGCCGGCGAGGAGTCCCTGCTGCGCGTCGATCACTTCTCCTCCCTGTTCCGGTTCGCCGGCACCAGCGACGTCTTCTTCAACCATTTGATCCGGCAGGGCGTCTATGTTTGGGAGGGTCGAACCTGCTTCTTGTCGACCGCCCATACCGACGCGGATCTGGAGCGCGTGGCCGACGCGGTCCACAACAGCGTGAAGGAAATGCAGTCAGTTGGGCTGATCGCCGGGGCCCGCTTGCAAAGGGAACCAGAGACGATCCCGCTGACCGCCGGGCAGCACGCCCTCTGGGTGCTGGCGGCCTTCAGTCCTGAAACCTCTGCAGCCTACAATCAATCGCTGGTATTGGATCTCGCTGGCGTGCTTGATCGTTCGGCGCTTGAGCAGGCTCTAAGCGATCTCGTCGGCCGACACGATTCCTTGCATAGCGGTTTTTCGCCCGACGGCCATCTACTCGTCGTTCATGAACCGCGGCCTGTCCCGATCGAGCACGCGTCGCTTGATCAACCCGGCTGCGAAACGGAGGCAGCCTGGCTGGCGCGGCTGGTCGACAAACCCTTCGATCTGCAGGCCGCCCCATTACTGCGCGTGTCGCTCCTGCGCCTTGCGCCCGACCATCATCGACTGGCGCTGGTCCAGCCCCACATCGCGACCGACGGCTGGTCGATGCAGGTCCTTGCGGTCGAACTTGGGCATCTCTACACCGCTGCCCGATCGGGGATAGCCGCCGATCTGGCGCCGCCAACCGGCTATCGCGCGTACGCAGAGCACGCCGCGACCGGGGCCGAAAGCGAAGCGGCGGCCCACTGGCTGAGACTTTACGATCCGCCGCCGCCGGACTTGACGCTGCCCGCCGACCGCCCCCGGCCGCCCCTGCAGTCCTATGCGGGCGACACGGCGCGCCGCCGGATTTCGGCGCCCCTTGCCGACCGCCTCTCGGCCAGGGCTCGAGACCTGGGCTGTTCGCTGTACGCCTTGTGCCTCGCCGGCTACGCCCGCTTGCTGACACAGTTGAGCGGTCAAGACGATCTTGCGATTGCCGTGTTTTCCGCCGGGCAGCCCTTGGTTGGCAGCCGGACGCTGACCGGATTTTGCCTGGCCACACTGCCGGTTCGGATTTCCGGTATCGGCGAGGCGACCGACGAGACGCTTGTTGCCACCGCTCGGCGGGCGGTGGCCGATGCTCTGGCCTACCGCAACTATCCTTTTTCGAGCCTGGTCAAGGCCTTGGGCATCAAGCGCGATCCGTCGCGCCCACCATTGGCGGCCGTTTCGTTCAATCTTGATCGCTTGGACGCACAGCCCGAGTTTGCGGGCCTCTCGACCCGGGTTGAGGCCAACGCCCATGGCAGCGTGCGGTGGGATCTCAACTGGAACATATGGGCCGACGAAAACGGGCTCGAGATCGAGGCGCATTTCGCCACGGCCCTGTTCGACAAGAAGCGGGTCGACGATTGGACAGCGGCCTACGTGCGAATTCTCGAAGCCTTAGTCGGCGAGCCCGATAAAGCGCCGCTGCCATCGCCGCCGGCCGTCGACACGCTGGCCCGGAAAGTTGCCGAGTGGTGCGTGACAACCCCTAACGCGGTGGCCGTGCTCGACCAATCCGGCCCGACGACATATGCGGAACTGCACGGCGAAGCCGTTGAACTGGCACAGCGCCTGTCGGCGGCCGGAATCATCGCCGGGGATCGGGTCGCCTTTAGACTCGAACGCGGCCTGGGCCCGGTCGTGGCCATGCTGGCGGCGGGCCAGATTGGGGCGGCTTTCGTGCCGCTCGATCCCCAACACCCTGCCGCCCATCAAGCCGCCGTCGTAGCCGACAGTGGTGCTCGCACGCTGATCGACGATCAATCCGAGGCCATTGCCGGGGTCGACATTCCGGTAATCAGTTGGCGCAAGACCACAGGGCGCGCTGAGCCGAGGCCAACGGAACCGCCGCGGGCAGCGACGGAGGATCTGGCCTATGTGCTCTACACGTCCGGGTCCACGGGCCTGCCCAAGGGTGTGAGAGTGCCCTGGAGGGCCGTTGGCACGTACGTGCCGGCGCTGCTCGAACGACTAGGGACTGAGCGCCCGACCTCGTTTGCCATTGTCACCTCGTTCGCTGCCGATCTTGGCTATACGTCGGTCTTTGGCGCCTTGTGGTGCGGCGGCACTTTACAAGTCGTCGGCACGGAAACCGCGCGCGATCCACACCGGCTGCAACACTGGTTCTGTGATCATCCGGTCGACGTCCTGAAGATTGTGCCGACCCATATGGCAGCACTGATCAGTGCGCCGGGCGCGGAGGCTCTGCTGCCCAGATCCGCACTGGTCTTTGGCGGCGATGTCTTAACTTACGACCTTGTGGGCAGGATGCGGGCGTTGGGCGGATCGTGTCGCATATTCAACCATTACGGCCCGACCGAAACCACGATCGGTGCAACCATGTTCGAGGTGCCGGATCTGCCAGATGCCGAAGAAAATGCGGTTCCCATCGGTCGTCCTCTCAGCGGCTACAGCGTCGACATCGTGGATGGCAATGGCAGCAGCGCCGACGAAGGCCGGCCAGGTGAGATAAGGATCGCCGGACCCGGTGTGGCGATGGGCTACACGGTGAACGCCGGCTCGGACGGATTTGGCGTCCGTAACGATGGCAGCCGGGCATACGCCACCGGGGACCGTGGCCTAATGCGGACCGACGGCGTGATCGAGTTCCTGGGTCGGATGGACGACATGGTCAAGATACGCGGCCACCGCGTCGACCCGGCCGGCTTAAGCGCGTTGCTGCGGTCCCACCCGGACGTTCGCGAGGCCGTCGTGTTGCCGGCACGGAACGATGGTCGAGAACCACGGCTGGTCGCCGCCGCCGTGTCGGATGCCCGGGCCGAAGACCTTCGTGCCTGGCTCGCCGATAGGGTGCCGGCTGCCCTTTGCCCGGCACGGATCACCCTGCTCGAAAGACTGCCGCTGACCGCCAACGGCAAGCTCGACCGTGCGGGCCTGTTGGCGGCGGTTGAGCCGACGGTCGAGCCCCGGCGATCGGGCCCATCCGCGCCTGTCACCGACCTCGGCGGCAGGGTCGAGACGATCCGTGAGATCTGGCAGGCGGTGCTTGACGTGGACGGGATCGGGCCAGAGGACGATTTCTTCGCCTTGGGTGGTGATTCAATCTCGGCGATCCAAGTCGCTGGCCGAGCCCGAGTGGCCGGCTTGGCACTGAGCCCGACCCAGATCTTTGAACACCCGACGCCAGCGTCTCTCGCAACGGTGGCTCGGCCCGTTTCGTCGGAAAGCGAAATCCTCGCCGCGACCGCCGTCCCGGTGCCACTGACGCCGATTCAGAACTGGTTCATGGGCATTCCCATGGTCCAGCGCGATCGCTGGGCTCTGACGGCTGTGTTCGATGGGCCGATCTCGGTGACACGCGACAGACTGTCAGCGGCGTTGGCGGCCTTGCTTGATCGGCACGATGCGCTGCGCACGGCCCTCGTTTGGGCCGACGGCGACGCGCAGCAGCAGGTGCTGCCGTCAACGGGCCAGCCCGTCGTCATCTCGCAAGATCAGGTGGACGACGGCGCTGATCCGCTAGGCCAGGTCGAGGACGCTTTGGCCGACCAGTTGATCGAGACCTTGGACCTCACGTCGGGCCGGGTCTTGGCGGCCGGTTTGATAGCCCGCCCAAGCGGCTATCGACCGCGCATTGTCGTGGCTGTTCACCATTTTGCCTTTGACCTCGTGTCGTGGGGCATCCTGGCTGAGGACCTGGCGTCATGTCTGACAGCAGATGCCGCAGACCTTCCAGACGTTCCAACAGCGTGGTCTTGGTGGTGCGGTCAGCAGAACCGGCATGTCGACGCGGTGAGATCGGAAGACGCCTACTGGCGGTCGGTGGAGGCGTCGACCGCGGCGACCGTCCCCGTCGATCAGCCGTCCGGCGACGATCTGGAGGGAGATGCCGAAAGCCGCACGATCACGTTGCTGCCGCCCGAGACCCACTCCCTGCTGACGACCGCGGCCGAAACTTACGGCCTACAGAGCCACGAAATCGTGCTTGCGGCGGTCGCGCGCAGCATTACCGCATGGACCGGCGCGAAGACAGCGATCGAGCTGGAAGGACACGGGCGCCAGCCGGTGGCTCAGGCGGTCGATCTGTCCCGAACCGTGGGCTGGTTTACGGCCCGTTATCCGGTTGTCGTGTCGCCGGATGACGCGCGCGATACCCACGCCTGGTTGATCGAATTCAAGGAGGCCATTCGGGGCATTCCCAATAGAGGCGTTGGCTACGGGCTGCTGCGCCATCTCGGCAATGCGGCCTTGGGGCTTGAGCCGCAGGTGTCCTTCAACTTCGCCGGCGACCTCAACCGCTATGGGGACGGGGACGTGGTTCTCGTTCGTCTAGGCGCCGGTCGCGAGAGGGATCCGGCGGCCCGCCGGCCGCACCTTCTTGCGATCACGAGTTGGCTCGATGAGGGGCGACTGCACGTCAGCTGCCAGTTTGGCAGCCATCACAGTGCCACGACGATCGAACGTCTGGTGGATTCGGTTCGCGCTGAAGCCGCCGCCTTGATCGAGCATTGCACAAACCTCAATGCGCGGGTCTATACGCCTAGCGATTTCGCCGATGTCGACCTGACGCAAGACGATCTCGACCTATTGATATCCGACATTGCGCAACGGGGCTGAGCTTCGGTTCGCGGCTCCAATGTCTGACGTCAGGGCCATTGGGACAGATCAGCGCGACTTTGTGAGAGATGATTCCTGGCTCATCGTATCCGCCGAGGTGTGGAGATGAGACAGAAACCCGGCTCCCGCGGAAGCCAGGGCGTAAAGGTCATCAAGGGCGTTTGCCGTGCGACCGGCAAGCGGTATCCCGCCGAAGAGAAGACCAGGATCGTGCCGGACAGTCTGAAAGGCGGGTCAGCGTTGCCGAACTGCGTCGGCCGTGAGGGCAGCGCACAGGGACCGTGTTACAACTGGTCCAAGGGCTTACCGGAGACCGAGCAAAATGCGCCCTGGTGGCGACACGGCGCGCTGCGGGCGTCAGCCCGCTTAAGGAAGAGTTGGGCCTGATATGGTTATTGTCGTGTCTCCAGCGGGCCAGATGCCGCTGTCAGTCGAAAATGCTGTAGGCGGTCGAATGCATGGAGAGTAGCCGGCGGGCCGCGGTGCGTGATCTCAACTGCCGCATCGTGCTTTCGCGACGGCGGGCGATGCGGTCGGCGCAATCACCAGTTAACACCATTCTCCTGACACCGCCGCCGCCGGTCAGCTTTTCCCCTGATCACTTTCTTGAGTATCTAGCTGTGCCAACGCAGCGGCTCCTGCAGCCTGCACATATATCCTCGTGGCCCATTCGGCCCCGGCATGATCGCGCGCCGCGATCCGATCCACGAGCTTCTCAATCTCCAGCAGGCTAGCCTCGATCCGGCCAGGTTGGCTCATGGAGAGTATGCGCAACATGTTGATCCGGGCGAGCTGTTGTTGAAGAACCTCGGAAGCAACTTGGTGGTCGGCAACAGCGATCATGTAGCGCAAAAAGGTGGTGATGGCCGCCACCATGACAGCCATGTCACCGGTCTTGGTGGCCGCGACCACCGCGGCGAAATGACCGCGAAGCTTGTCGATCTGGGCATCGTCGGCAACCTCCAGGAAGGCGCGGACGACGAGCACTTCGAGTTCGACGCGGATGTCGTAGATCTCCCGAACCAGCTTAGGCGTGAGGTGCGGGACCCGCAGGCCGCAATGGGGGACAACCTCGACGAGCCGCTCGGCCTCCAACTGGCGGACGATCTCGCGAACGATCGTCCGGCTTATGGACAATTCAGCACAAAGTTCGCGTTCGGTCAGTCGAGCGCCGGGCTTTAGCCGTCCTTCGACGATGGCGCTGCGCACCTTGTCCAACGCTTGCTCCCGAATCAGTCGAGGGCCAGCTTGGGAAACCGGTATCGCCTCGCTCAGCGTGGCTGCCGCCCATAACTGCGCAGAGTTCTCGTTCTCCTGCCCGATTGCAGCCGCTTGTCTATCGTGCATTCCAAACACCTCTCAATGTGACTGTATTTCAGGTTGCGCACCATAAATTCGAGCCTATGACAAGCATTTGCACACAGCGCAAGCGGACTTGTCTAGTCTGTATTCAATTATGTACGGTCTCACCTGCCTTCTAGAAATATATGGTGTTCCAGATAAGTGTAGTCTGAGTACTGGATTTTGCTAGTTAGTTGAATTTTATTCGGTTCCGGTCGATGCATTAACACAAGCGACGGCGAAGCCTCCGGCTCCTTCGCGGAGCGCCGGAACGGCCTGGCGGCAGATATCCGTCGCCCTCGGGCAGCGAGGGTGAAAGCTGCATCCCGCCGGTGGGTCGACCGGATTGGGTGGTTCACCCAAAACCAGGAGGGGGCGCCGGGACCGTGCGATCTCTGGGTCCAGGTCCAACACGGATGCGCGTAGCGCTTGTGTATAGGGATGTCTTGGTCGGTCAAGAACCTCGGCCACCGTCCCGGTCTCGACCACCTTGCCCATATACATCACCATCACGCGGTGCGACATCGCGCGGACCACGGCTAAATCGTGGGCAATGAAGACAATTGCCAGGCCAAGCTTGCGCTGCAAGTCGATCAACAGATTGACGACTTGTGCCTGTACCGACACATCCAGAGCCGATACTGGTTCGTCGCAGACCAGCACCGCCGGTTCGGCGGCCAAGGCACGGGCGATGCCGATCCGCTGACGCTGCCCACCAGAAAATTCATGGGGAAAGCGGCTGGTGATCGCTGGGCCGAGACCGACCAGATCCAGCAGTTCTTCAACCCGCTGCCGCCTGGCCGGTCCGCGCGCGAGGCCGTGGACGTCCAACGGTTCGGCCACGATATCCAGGATCGTGCGCCTTGGGTTGAGCGACGCGTAGGGGTCCTGGAAAACCATTTGTATGGCGCGCCGTTGCAGCCTGGTGCGCGAGGGGCCAAGGGCCGTCGCGCCATTCCCTCCCGACTTGCCGGCCGGCGGCTTGCCGTGAAATCGAATGATCCCCGCATCAGGGCGATCGAGCCCGACAAGCATCCGCGCCAGGCTGGTCTTGCCGGATCCGCTTTCGCCGACAATGCTCAACGTTTCGCCCGGCGCCACCGCCAGGCTGACATCGCTCACGGCGTTGAAGCGGCGACCGAACAGCGCACCGCCAACGCGGAAGACCTTGTCGAGGGATTCAGCCACCAGAATCGGATCACTCGGCATCGATCCGACCTCCGTCCTCGGCGTCCTGGGGGTGATGGCAGGCCACGGCCAGGCCGGCGGCGGTTGGCGTCAGCCGGGGTCTTTGCGCGATGCACACGGCGCTGCGCTGCGCACAACGTGGATGAAAGGCGCAACCTTGCGGCGGTGAGACCAGATCAGGCGGTGACCCGTCGATCGGCTTCAGCACGGCGGTCGCCGATATGCGCGGCGCCGAGGCAAACAGGGCCGAGGTGTAGGGATGAGCGGGGCGGGCGAACAGCCGTTCAGCCGGGGCGGTTTCAACGATCCGGCCGGCATACATGACGGCCACATCCTCCGCCAGCCGGGCCACGACACCGAGATCGTGGGTGATCAGCAAGATCGCCATGTCGAGATCGCGGCGCAGTTCGTCCAGCAGGTCCAATATCTGCGCCTGCACAGTCACATCCAGCGCGGTGGTCGGCTCGTCGGCGATCAGCACTTCGGGATTGAGCGCGATGCCGACGGCGATCAGCAGGCGCTGCCGCATGCCGCCGGAAAACTGGTGCGGATAGTCGTTGATGCGCCGTTCCGCCGACGGGATGCGCACGCGCCGAAGCAACTCGACCGCCCGGTCTCTGGCATCCCGCCTGCTCAAGCCCTGGTGGATTCGAAAAGGCTCGGCCAGTTGGCTGCCGACCGTCAACACCGGGTTGAGCGCCGACAAGGCGTCCTGGAACACCAAGCTGATCGCGCTTCCGCGCAAACCCTGCCGCGCCTCGGGGGCCAGGGTGAGAAGATCGCGTCCGGCCAAGGAAAGCCCCTCCGCCGATACTGTCGCGTTGTCGGACGTCACCAATCCCATGATCGCGCGCGCCGTGACGGATTTGCCGGAGCCGGATTCGCCGACGATGGCCAGCACCCCGCCACGCGGTAGGGACAGGGAGACATCTGTCACGGCCTTCACCTCGCCGCGCAAGGTGCGGAAACGGACCGTCAATCGATCCACCGACAGGGCCGCTGCTCGCATCTGATCCGCCCTGGCCGATCCGTTAGCCGCCGCTGTCGCGGCTGTCACCACGTCGCCCTGCCATCTGCCGAGTTGCTCTTCATCCCACCGTTCCTCCGCATATTCCATACCTCGACGATGTCGGTCGGACGATCAGGTCCGATGTGCGAACAGCAATGTTGACATGCTCGTTAAGGGCGATCAACATTGTCATACAATCTGGATTCTTCAGCTTTCAGGATGCCGCAATGCCCCGCCCGATTTCCGCCGCGTGGACACCCCGTGCCTTGGCCTGCATGTTCTTCGCCCTGGCGGTTTTTGCCCTGTTCAATGCGATGCATGCCAACGCGCAGGAGCCGACGCGCCTTGTGGTCGGCACAACCGCGGATGTCGTCAACCTGAACCCCTTGGTGGGCAACAGCCGCTCGGATACTTGGGTGACCAACCTGATGTATCCGCGCCTGATGCAGATGAGCGCGAGCGGCCAGAAGGAACCCTACGTCGCCACCGATTGGGGATACTCCGACGATGGGCTGACGGCCTGGATGGAACTGCGCGACGACATGATGTGGAGCGACGGCGAACCGTTCACCGCCGACGATGTCGCCTTCACGATCACAGCCGTCACCGAGGAAGCGATTGGCATAACGGCGGGCCTTGTAGGCGGCTCGTTTGAGCGCGCACGGGCCGTGTCGCCGACGCGGGTCGAGTTCGACCTGACACAAAGGGACGGTCAGTTCCTGACCAACATGGGCTTTTGGATGCCCATCGTGCCGGAACACGCCTTCCCGGAGGTCGGACAGGTCAGCGAGTTCGCCAACGATTCCGACTGGGTTGCGGCAGGCCCCTTCGTCATGACCAGCGTCGAGCGCGGTCAGCGCTATGTGCTTGAGGCGGTCGAGACCTACCCGTTTGCCCCAGGGGGCCGCGCGGCGGTCGACGAGGTCGTGTTCCGGGTGTTCCCTGACGTGAACGCCCAGGCGCTGGCCTTGCGTGCGGGCGATCTGGACCTGATCGCCAACGCAATTCCGCCGGCCATCGCGCGTGCGTTGTCAGCCGACCCGTCCATCACCTTGGTCGAAATCCCGGCGCTCGGTTGGGCGCACATGCAATACAATCTGGAACGTCCGCCTCTGGACGATCTCGCCGTCCGGCAGGCGCTCGCCCATGCGGTCGACTACGAAGCGATCCGGCGGATCGCGTTGCAGGGGCAGGCCGGATCGACCCTGTCGTCGGTCATCTCGCCGGTGCTGAGTTTCTGGCACGACGATACCATCGAAGAGTACACATACGACCCGGAACGCGCCCGCGCCCTGCTTGAAGAGGCCGGCTATACCGACGCCGACGGGGACGGGTTTTATGACGGCATCGCCTTCGGCCTGCTTTACGATCAGGCCGCCGCCGAGATCGCGAACTGGGCCCAGATCGTGCGCGACAGCAGCGCCGAAGCTGGTATCGAGATCGAGCTCACCGGGCTGGAGCGCAATACCTATCTGGCGCGGGCCCGCGATCGCGATCACGACATCTACGCCGGCAGTTGGTCGATCATGGAGGAGCCGGCCGCCTATCTTGACCTCGCCTTCCGTGACGGCGGCTTCATCAACTACGGCAATGTCAGCGACCCCGAGATCGAGCGATTGCTGGGCGAGGCACAGGCGGCGACGTCACCGGAGGAGGCGTTGGGGCCGGTCCAGGCGATCGCGCGGCGGATCAACGAACAGGTCTACGACAACGTTCTGTACTATCAGGAGTTCCAGTTCGCCTACAATTCCGATCGCTGGGAAGGCTTCGTTCCGCAACCGTCCGACCTCTTGTCTCTCGTCAACCCACTGTCCCTGGCAAGCGTGCATCCGGTCGATTAGTCGACTAGATGCGCCTGCTTAATTATGCCAGCCGACGATTGCTGCGTGGGTTTGCGACGTTTCTGTTTGCGGTAACAATAACCTTCTTCCTCGTCCGGCTTTTGCCGGGCGACCCCATGCTGGCCATTGCCGCCCCCGGCATGACCGAGGAGCTGCTGGCCCGTCAGATCGCCGATCTCGGCCTCGATCGGTCACTCATCGTCCAGTATGTCGCGTATCTGCGCGAACTGGGGCAGGGCAATCTCGGCATCTCGTTTCTGCGGGGGCAGCCGGTGTCGGAAGTGTTGATGGCGCGCTTGCCCTGGACGTTGCTGCTGACCGGATCGGCGCTATTGGTCACGATCGTTCTGGGCGTGCCCTTAGGCGTGCTGGCCGCAGTGAAGGCGCGCGGCGCCGTCGACCGGCTGGTGCAGGTCGTGGGGGTAATCGGGCAGTCGCTGTTCGTGCCCAGCATCGGCATTTTTCTGCTCTACACGCTTGGCCTGTGGCTGGGTTTGTTTCCGATCGGCAGCGCGGTCGATCCCGATACCCATGGCGCGGCGCGCGTCTTGAGTATTCTGCACCATCTGGCGTTGCCGTGCCTGACCTTGGTGATGGCGCAATTGGCCAGCTACGTGTTGACGCTGCGTGCGACACTGATCGAATCCCTGGGCGAGGAGTATTGCGACCTCGCGCGGGTCAAGGGCGCGTCGGAGAGCCGGGTGGTCTGGCAGCACGCCCTGCGCAACGCGCTGCTGCCGACGACGACGCTGGTGGGGCTTCAGATCGGGTTTCTCGTCGGCGGCGCGGTGCTGACCGAAACCATCTATGCCTATCCCGGCGTCGGCCGCGCCATCTTCGAGGCTGTCGGCCAGCTCGACTATCCGGTGCTGCAAGGCGCCTTCGTCTTGCTGGCCGCCACGGTGGTTCTGGCCAATCTGCTGACGGATTTGCTTTACGGCCTGCTTGATCCCCGGGTGCGCACGGCATGACCGACGTCATCCAATCCGGCATCGATGCGCGGGAAATCCAGGCCCCGGCCGATCCCAGTCCCCGACGTCGGACCTGGCGGGCGTTCCGTCAGAACCCGCTCGGCATGGGGTCGCTCGCCGTGATCGCCTTTCTTGCCGTTCTGTCGGCGGCCGCCCCGCTGATCGCCGATTTCCCGTCGGGCTATGGCGAAGAGATCCTGGTCGGACCCTCGGCTGCCCATTGGTTTGGCACCGACGAACTGGGCCGCGACATCTTTGCCGAGGTCATCTGGGGCGGCCGCATCAGTATGATCATCGGCTTCGCAGCATCGTTCCTGGCGATCCTGATCGGCGTGACGGTTGGCATCACCGCCTCCTATGCACCACGGCTGGACCCACCGCTGTCGATGCTTGTCGATGTTTCGCTGGCCCTGCCGGTCTTGCCGCTGATGATCCTCGTCGCGGCGCTGGTTGGACCCAGTGTTGAAACGCTGGTGCTGGTCATCGCGCTGTTCAGCTGGCCCGAGGTGGCGCGCATCGTCCGGTCTCAGGCGCTGTCGGTCACGCGGTTGCCCTATGTCGACGCGGCCCGCACGATTGGCGGTTCGCATCTGTGGATTATGACCCGTCATCTGCTGCCGGCCGTGGCGCCGGTGATCGTTGTGGCCGTTGTTCTGACCGCCTCGCGCGCCGTGCTTTCCGAGGCTGGCTTGTCGTTCCTGGGCCTCGGCGACCCCGATAGCTGGTCGTGGGGCAAGATCCTCTACAACGCCCAACGGTCCGGAGCGCTGACCATAGCCTGGTGGGCAACCCTGTTCCCCTCCTTAGCGATCCTGCTGCTGGTGGTGTCGGCCACCCTGGTCTCGATCGCCTACAACGACGCCCGAAATCCCAAGACGAGAGAGGCCTGAGATGCGCCAGCGGCTCAACCCCGAAATCTACGCCGCCTTGCAGGACGATTTGCGGGCCCGCATGGCGGCGGACGGGCTCGACGCGCTGATCGTGGACGATCATCACGACGTGGCCTACCTCACCGGGTTCTTCCATTTCGCCAACGAGCGGCCGGCGGCAGTCTGGCTGTCGCAAGACGACTGCTTGTTGCTGGTGCCGGCGTTGGAGGCCGATCATGCCGAGCGGCAGGACGCCGCCGCCGAGCTTGTGGTCTATGACGAGTATCCGGGTGTTGAGGACCCTTTTGCCGCTCTGTTTCGCCGCGTCGGCCGGGGCGGGCGGGCCGCGTATTCACCCAGCTCAGCCGCTGGACGGGTGGCGCAATGGGCAAAGCTTGCCCCCCAAATCGACTGGGTGATGGACGATCTGGTCGGTCGCGCGCGCCTGATCAAGCATCCCGAAGAGATTGCCCTACATCGCGAGGCAGCGCGGATCTCCGACGCCATGATCGAGGCGGGCTTGTCCCTGATCCGCGAGGCGATTGCCGCCGGCGACCAGATGCCAAGCGAAGCCGAATTGGCCTCGCACGTCACCCGGCACGGCATCGCCATGATGTATGCCGAGCATGACGATGTTGTTGTCAGCTCGCTGTTGGCCGGCGGGCTGGTCTATACCGGGCCGAATGCCGCCTATCCCCACGGGCTGCCAGGTGCCACCCGCCTTCAGCCGGGCGACACCTTCATTCTGTCTCTGGGCTGCTCGGTCGGCGGCCGTTTCGCCGAATCCGAGCGCACCTTTGTGTTCGGTGAGCCCAGTGCCGATCAGCGCCGCTACCACGAGGTCGCCGCCCGGGCGCAGCATATCGGCACGGAGGCGCTTGTTGCCGGCGCGCCGTGCAACGAAGCCAATCGCCAATGCCTTGATGTCATCCGCGATGCCGGCATGGGCCAATATCTGCGCCACAGGCAGGGCCACGGCATCGGCATCTGGTTGCACGAGCCGCCCTGGGTCGAGGATGGCGATGCCACGCCGCTCGCGCCAGGCATGGTCGTGTCGTCGGAACCCGGCCTCTACATCCCCGGCCATGGCGGTTACCGCATCTCCGACACCGTGCTGATAACCGAGGAAGGCCCGGAACGGCTTACCAACCATCCCCGCACCTTGGACGACTGCGTGATCGCCTGAGGTGCTGTCCGGCCTCCCGAGGCACCTGCTTGGGGAGGTATCTCTTGATTTGGAGCTGCGAGAATGTTCGTCACCGTCAATGATGCCAGCCTCTACGTCGAAGTCTTGGGCGACAATCCCGATGCCCCGGTGATGATCGTCCATCACGGCGCGCCGGGGCTCGGGGCGCACACCGAGCCGAAGGCTGCCTTCGCGCCTTTCGCCGACAAGTTCCGGGTCGTCGTTTTCGATGCCAGGGGCAGCGGCGCCAGCGAAGGCAAGCCGCCCTACACCCATGAGCAATGGGCGGCCGATGTCGAAGGTTTGCGCGCCTGGATCGGCGCCGAAAAGATCGTGATGGCGGGCGGGTCCTATGGCGGTTTCATCGCGATGGAATACGCCACCCGCTATCCGGATCGCGTGTCGGCGCTGGTGCTGCGCGACACGTCGGCGGACAACTCGCACCGCACGGCCTCGCGCGAGAACGCGCTGGCTTCGGCCAGGATCGACGTGGATATCGAGCTGTTTGATCGGATGATGGCCGGCAAGGTGCGCGACAACGAAGACTTCAAGCGCGGTTGGGAGCACATCCTGCCGCTCTACGACCATGATCTCGACATGGATGTCGTGCGCGAGCGGGTCGAACAGACGCCCTACCGCTATGAAACCCACAACTATGCCTTTGCGGTCAACCAGGCCGATTATGACATCAAGGACAAGCTTCCTGCCATCGAGGTGCCGACGCTGGTGACTGTTGGCCGACATGACTGGATCACGCCCGTTGCCGCCAGCGAGACAATTGCGGGCCTGGTGCCCAATTCCGAGCTGGTCATCTTCGAGAAGTCGGGTCACGCACCGCAATTGGAAGAGCCCGAGAAATTCCAGAAGATCGTTCGTGATTTCCTGGATCGAGCCTTGGCATAAGTCAGGCTATCCAGGCGAGTCACCGAAAGTCCTAACGCTGTCATCCTGTAAGACCGGGCAGCGGCAGCCATTTTCGGGGAACGGCCCCATGGCGCGATCGGCAACAAAGCCCCGATCATGCTGGCAAAATCAGGAGACGCAGCCAGCCCGTTACCCTGATCATGGCCGGAAAACTCCAGCCTCCGGCGATCCTAACAAGGGGAGCAGACCACTACCTAAAGACGGGTGACACTCACCAGCCCACAGTCACGCCGGAGTTCAAAGCGATCGTCCCTGTTGACAACGTGAACAAAACAGGAACATTATGGGTCCTGGACGATCTGACCTAATGTTGCGACGGTGGGAAATGAAGCAACTCTTGCTACCGGGGATAGAGCCCGAGCGGAAAGTGTTCAAGCGGCGCTCTATCAGTCACGGGCTGTTTTTGATGGTTTTTCCCGACAACGCTGTCGCAACCCGCATAGCGCAGTTGGCAAGGCAGCTTCGCAACAAGCATGGGTTGTCAGGCCTGCCATTGAAGACAAATCGTTTTCACGCATCGCTGCAAGGCTTTGGTCTGCACGCGATGTTGCCGCCACACCTGGTAGAGCGGGCCAAGGCCGTCGGCGACCGCGTGAAGGCCGCACCATTTGTGATCACATTTGATCGCGTTTGCAGCTTCAAAGGCACGAAGAGGGAGAACTTCCCGTTTGTGCTGACGGGTGGCGATGGCGTTCGGTCGGCAAAGGCGTTCTATGAGGCCATCAACATTCAGCTAAACCACTTTGGGTTTTCCGGCGGGGCGCGAGACAGGTTTACGCCGCATGTCACCCTGCTCTACGACGACCTCTTCGTTTCTGAGCACAGTGTGGAACCGATTTCATGGTCCGTCCGCGAACTCGTCCTCGTGCAGAGTCTGAGAGGGCTGGGTCGGTACATTCGGCTGGCTAAGTGGCCATTGCGAGCCTGACAGCTTTTGCGGTGGGCTTTACTGACTGAACCGGATCAGCGGGGACATCGACTGTAATCGCCTGGCGACAGCGTTATCTGTTCAGGCCAGGCCGGTGATCATCGAGACGATTTCATTCTTGTCGGTTTCGGCCGTGCGGCGGATGCCGACCTGGCTGCCACGGCGCAGTACGCAGATGCGGTCGGCCAGGCGGAAGACCTGGTCCAGGCTGTGGCTGATGATCAGGATGGCCAGGTTTTGCGCGCGCAAGGTCTTGATGATCTCTTCAACACGGGCGGTTTCGGCGACGCCGAGCGCGGCCGTCGGTTCGTCCAGCAGGACGATGCGCCTGGCCCAATGAAAGGCGCGCGCGATCGCCACGCCCTGGCGCTGGCCGCCGGACAGGTCGCGGATCGCCGCGGTAACGGACGGAATGCGCACGTCCAGTTGCGACACCAGGGCCTGGGCCTCGTCGATCATGCCGCGCCGGTCGAGCAGGCCCAGCGGCCGCTTGGTTTTTTCGCGCCCCAGGAACAGGTTCATGTAGACCGGTTGCTGATCGGCGAGCGCCAGGTCCTGATAAACTACTTCGACATCGTTGCGGTCGGCATCGCTCGTCGGTTGGACGATCTTGCCGGCGAACTCGATCGTGCCGGCCGTCGGCGGGTGCACGCCGGCGATGATTTTGACCAGGGTCGACTTGCCGGCGCCATTGTCGCCGACCAGCGCCACGATCTCACCCGCCTCGATCTCCAGCGAACAGTTCTGGATCGCGACCAGGCCGGAAAACTCCTTTCGGATGTCGGTCAGCCTGAGGGAAGGGGCGTTGGATGCGTCGGGCATCGCGCGGCGCCTAACCTGGCCAATCCATGGGCTGGCCGAAGCTGTTTTCGATGCTTTCGACCTTCGCTTCGCCGGACATGACGCCGGATACGCCAACGACGAAGCAGCGGGTCACGAAAGCCTGCGCCCGGAAGCCGAAAACGACGCTGTCACCGGGCTTCGGCGAGACCGGCCCCTCGCAGCTCACCATGCCGTAGTAGTCGATCGCTGACGGTGGCGGAATCTCGACATCCGCGAGCGTGGCCTCGCTGCTGGTCGGCGTGTCGGAGACGATGGCCCTGACCTGATAGTCAGGGAACACCGGATCGATATAGAGTCCGCCGCCAAAGCAGTAGGCGTCGCCACCATGCAGGTGCGAGATCTCGCTCAAGTAGAGGGTCGCCGGCAATTCCGGCAAATCCTCGATCGCATGCAGCGGCGTCGTGCCGTGAAGCCCGTTGCCGGGTTCGCACTGGGTGACGCCGGCGTCGGCCAGTGCCTGCAGGGTTACCGTCGACGTGGTGCCGGGGGCATTAATCTCGATCGAGCCGCGGCCGGCCATGGCCAAGGTTTCGGCCGCCCTTTCCAACGTGCGCAGATTGGGTGTCGGGGCGACGCGGCGTCGCTCGGGGTCGAACAGCAGCGCCGGAAAGGTCGTGATGCCGGCGAAATGGCCGCCGTCCAGCCGGTCCATCGCGTCCGCGACCTGGGCGATCTCGTCGGCCTCAAAGCCGCCCTCATGGCCCCGATAAAACGTGTCGCCGTCGGCATAGATGCGGGCGAGGAGTGGCTGGTCCCGGCCCAACGCGCGCGCAGCGGCCGCCGCTTCCCTGGCCTTGGTTTCGCTGAACACCGTCCAATAGCGCGGGCTCAGCTTGGCCCCGGCCGGTGCTTCGAACTTGGGGACTTGCGCCAGATGTCCCAGATGGCCGATGCCCATGTCCGCGCGGTGGCAGGCGATGGCGCAAGCCATGTCGACGGCCACCACCTCGTCGATCCCGCCCCGTTTGGCCGCCGCACAGAAGGACGACGATCGTCCGACCTGCTTCGTCATCGCGAATGTCGCAAGGCCCAGCCGATCCGCCTCGGTCTTGAACCGTCTTGCGTTCGCCTCGACCGCGTCGAGATCGATCATGAGCGCGTTTGCCGGCACCTGGCCGGCCTGGTGGAGGGCAATCGCCGTTTCGATGAAGCGCGGATTGCGACGGCGCAGAACGTCGAGAAACATTGCCTCTTCTCCTAGCGCGCCGGTTCGCGCAGCGAAATCGCGACCGCGGCCAAGATGATCAGGCCGCGCACGATCAGTTGCTGGGAAACCGACAGGCCCATCAGGATCAGGCCGTTGTTCAGCATGCCCATCAACAGCGATCCGAACAGCGCGCCGATGATCGAGCCCTTGCCGCCGTTCAGCTTAGTGCCGCCGACGATGACGGCGGCGATCACGATCATCAGATCCGCCTCCCCCAAAGTGTAGCGCGCGCCCTGGATGCGGCCGGCATAGAGCAGGCCGGCGAGGGCGGCGCAGGCGCCGCTCAACACCAGCACACTGAGACGGATGCGCGTGACATTCACCCGGCAGGCGCGGGCGGCGGCGGCGTTGTCCCCGGTTGCCACGACGTGGGCACCGAAGGTGGTGTGACGGTAAACGAGATGCCCGAGTGCCACGACCACCAAGGTCCACAAGACCAGGGACGGGATGCCGAACAACGAGCCAGAGCCGAAGAAGCCGGCAAAGGCCTCGTTGGTGATGGGGATCGAGCGCAGGTCGGTCAGGGTTCGGGCGACACCGGCAAACAGGCCCATCGTGGCCAGCGTGACAAGAAAGGACGGCAGCCTGAGAAAGGCGACGAAGGCGCCGTTGATGGCGCCGATGGCACAGCCGGCGGCCAGGGCGGCTGCGATGCCGACAAGAGCCGAGGCCTCCTGCATGACCACGGCACCAACCAGCGCCGCGACCGCGACGATCGATCCGAAGGACAGGTCGATCTCGCCGGCCGACAGAACGAAGACCAGGCCGACGGCCATGACCGTCGCGGGTGCGGTCTGTAGGACGATGTTGATCAGATTCCGCGACGACAGAAAGCCGGTGTCCCACAGCGTCACGGAAAAGAACAGAAAGATGACCAGAAAGCCGACATAGACGACGTTCTGGCGAACGTCGACGCGGTCGAGCAGCCTGTGAACACCGTCCATCGTCGGGTCCTTCCGGTCGGACGACCGCGCCGGTGCGTGTGACCGGCGCGGCCTCTTGCCGCTATTGGGCGGCGTTCAGCACGCTTTCCGGCGCATCGCGGCGCAGCGAAATGTTCCAGCCCTCGGCCACGTTGTCCGCCGTCACGGTGATGGCCGGTGCCACGATGAAGGGCGGCATGGCGTTGCCCAACAGGTCGTTGGCGCCGGCCGCCGCCATGGCCCGGCCCAGCTCGTAGGCTTCGTCGGCGACGATCGCCGCCACGTTGCCGCCCTGCACCATGTCCAGGGCCACCGGCTCGCTTAGGTCGAGCGTCACCACGCGCGTGTGGTCGTTACCATTGGCCCGAAGCGCGGCGATGACGCCCTCGGCCGGCTGCGCCCAGGTGACGTAGATGCCGTCGAGATCCGGGTAACGCAGTAAGAGCGCGTTGGCGATCTCTTCCGCCCGGGCCGGGTCGGCCAGACCTTCCTCGGCAACGACCTCGATGTTCGGATAGTCGTTGATGATGGTGGTCATGAACGCGTCGTCGCGCTGGTTGGTGACGTAATAGTCGGCGTCGTGATAGATCCAGGCGACCTGGCCTTCCCCGCCCATCGCGGCTGCCAAGGCATCGGCGGCCTGCTTGCCCATTTGGAACAGATCGTCGGTCACGATCGCGGCATAGTCCTCACCATGGACGTAGCCGCTGGGCAGGTTGGATAGGAACACCAGGCTGACCCCGGCTTCCGCCGCTTCGCTGAAGGCTTCGGCTGAGGTGACCGGGTCAAGGGGCAGCGCGATGATGATGTCCGGCTCCAAGGTCAGCGCGGTCTCGATGTCGCTGCGTTGGCGCGCGGCATCAAAGCCGGCGTCGGTGGTCGCGACCACCTCGATGCCGAGACGTTCGAATTCGTCGGTCGCTCCGTCCGTCACCGCGTTCACGAAATCGGCCGAGGTGTGCCACAGCAGGGCCGCCGTCGCCCCACGCTCGCGCAAGGTCTCGGCATCGGCATCGGAAACCGTGATGGTCGCCGACGGCGTGGCCTCCTCGCCACCCGGGCCGACGGTCTCGCCGCTCGCGAAACCGCTCACGAGCACCAGGCTGGTCGCAATGGCGGTTGTCAGTCGTATGGTCATGATGGATCTCCCCTTCCATTGACGTGGTTGATGGCAACAGTGCCGCAGAAATCGGCGATGAAGGCGGCGAAGGCGACGACGCCGGCCAGGTACTCCTCGATCGACACACGCTCCTCCACCGTATGGCAGTTGCGAATGTCACCGGGCGCGCAATACACGGTCGGCACACCCAGCCGATCGACCAGGAAGGGCGCTTCGGACCAGTAAGGCGCCCCTTCAATCGAGCCCCGGCCGGGCAGGGCTTCGTCGAGCCGCATCGTTAGGGCGGCGATGGCCAGCAGATCAGGGTCGGTTTCAGTCGGCGACCCGCCCAGCGGGTGGTCACGGCCCGCCGTGAAATCGATAGAGACCGTGATTTCGGGGTCCGACACGGCGTCGCGGACTGTGCGCTCGATCTCCCTGGCTGCGATATCCAGGCTTTCGCCAGGCCGCAGCTTGCGGATCAGCGACAGCGAGCACTCGCCGGGCACGGCGATGTAGCCGCCGGATTTGATTTCGGTGACGAGCAGGAAGGACCGGCCAATCAAAGCGTGGGTGCCCCGCTCGGCCAGTTCGTCGGAATGGCGCCACAGGGCGGACAGAACGCCATGGGCGGCTTTCAGCGCATCCTTGCCAAGTTCCGGCACGCCGAAATAGGCGGATTTTCCAGTGACTGTGATGTCGGCGATAAGAAAGCCCATTTGCACGGGGTAGACGGCAAGCTGCGTGGGTTCGACATAGATGGCGAAGTCAGGCTTCGCGACCGCGCCGCTTTCACACAGCGCGACATAGTTTTTCGCACCCTCACTGCGCCCCGTTCCCGGCTCGCCGCTTTCCTCGTCGCCGATGAAGGCAAAGCCGACATCGCCGGCCAGTTCCACACCAGCGGCATCGAGCAGGCGCAGCGCTGCGAGGCTGGCGCAGATACCGGCTTTCAGATCGCCGGAACCGCGTCCCCAAAGCGCGCCGTCAACGATGGCACCGCCAAACGGGTCCTCACGTTCGGTCCCTTGCCAATGCTCGCGCCAGCCGCGCACATGGACCGTGTCCGTATGGCCCATGAACAGCAGTCTTTGGCCGCCACCCTTGCCCTTCCGTGTGCCCCAGACATTGGGCCGGCCCGGCGCGAAGTCGCGACGCCCGGTCGCAACACCAAGATCGCGCAACTCCGCTTCCAACAGATCGGCGAAATTGGCTTCGTTGCCGGTGATGCTTTCGCGGGCAACCGCGCGCCGCCACAGGTCGATTGCCGCAGCCTCGTCGAGGGACGCGCGTAGCTCGGCGGCGGAGGGCTGTTTGCTTCGGGTCATTCGGCCACGCCCGCGATCACCTGCTCGGCCGGTGGCAGGGAGATGCCGGTCGTTGCGACAGGGGCGCCGAACAGGGATTTGTGCAGAAGACCCAGCCCGATCGCTGTGGCGCCAACGATGGTTGCGTTGGCGCCAAGCTGGCCGGCCTCGACCTCCGGCGGTCGTGCCATGCAACCGGGCAGGATCTCGCGCACTCGGGAGACCATCTCTGCACGTCCGCCAATGCCGCCGCCCAGCAAGACCCGCACCGGGTCGACGATGGCGCAGATGGCGGCGACCGCGCGGGCCATCACCGTCGCGGTGTCGTCCAGAACCGCGCGGGCCGAGGCGTCGCCCGCCTCGGCAAGATCGAAGATGCGAGGAACCGATGCAGCATGTCCGGCCAGATCGCGGAAGCGCCGTTCGATGCCGAGCATGCCGGCGCGCCGTTCCAGCGCGCCAACGCGCCTTGCTTCGGCGCTGAAGGGATCGCTGCCGAACGGCAGATAGCCCAGTTCGCCGGCCGCGCCGGTCGCACCTCGGACGAGGTCGCCGCCGATCATGATCCCCGCGCCAAGGCCGGTGCCGAGCGCGATGTAGACCAGATCGTCGATGTTGCGCCCGGCACCGAGCCAGTGTTCGCCGAACGCGGCGAGGTTGACGTCGTTTTCCAGCACGACCTCAACCCCCAACCGGGCGCTGATCGCCTGGCCGATATCGATTTCCTCGAAGCCCGGGATGTTGGGCGCTAGAACCACATGGCCAGAGCCTGGCCTTGGCGCGCCCGGAACGGCGACAACCGCCAATCGGATGCGATCCGTGTCAACAGCCGCCGTCTTCGTGGCCTCGCGCGCCAGACCAACAATTTGCTCGACGACATGCAGTTTGCCGCGCTTGTCGGTCGGCGCAACTTCTTCGGCCAGGGTGCGGCATGCGAGATCGCAGAGGGCGACGCGCAGCTTGGTGCCGCCTAGGTCGACCGCGATGATGAACGCCGCGCGCGGATTGACCTCGTAGGTGATCGCCGTTCGGCCGATATGGCCGCTGGTCCGGCCGGTCTCGGTGACGAAACCGTCATCCTCAAGCTGGCCGACAATCTCCGAGATCGTCTGTTTGGACAGGCCCGTCTGCTTGGCGAGGCTGGCGCGCGAGATGGGGGCGCAGCGCAAGATTGCCGCCATGACGGCTTGCTTTGACAGTTGACGCGAGAGGGTCACGCCGGGACAGGCCTCCGAGCTGATTTATTAGTTCGGTATCAGAACGAACTAATTGGCGCATGTCAATATGGTGTTGCCGGCTGGTCGCTTGGCGTGGCTTTTGACGAGGTCAGTCAGAGATCGCGTCGGACCCGGGGGCAGCCATGCGGACCAGCAAAGTCATTCATGTCATCTCGGCCCATGCCGAGGGCGAGGTCGGCGACGTGATCGTCGGCGGTGTGGCGCCGCCACCGGGTGACACGTTGTGGGATCAGCGCAGCTTCATCGCCGAAGACGGCGCGCTGCGCAGCTTCGTCCTGAACGAGCCGAGGGGCGGCGTCTTTCGCCACGTCAACTTGCTTGTTCCGCCGAAACATCCCGATGCGCAGATGGGCTTCATCATCATGGAGCCTGAGGACACGCCGCCCATGTCCGGCTCCAACGCGATCTGCGTGGCGACGGCATTACTCGATGGCGGCATTGTGCCCATGCAAGAGCCGGTAACGGACATGATCCTGGAAGCTCCCGGCGGTCTGGTGCGGGTGAAGGCTGACTGCCGAAACGGCAAGGCGGAGCGCATCACCGTCAGAAACATGCCGTCCTTTGTCGGCCGGCTCGACGCGACAGTGGAGGTGGCGGGGCTCGGTCCGCTGACGGTCGACACCGCCTTTGGTGGCGACAGTTTCGTCATCGTGAACGCCGATGATGTCGGCTTTCGGATTGTGCCGGACGAGGCACGCGACATCGCCCGCCTGGGCGTCGAGGTGACCAGAGCCGCCAATGACCAAATCGGCTTCTCCCACCCCGACAATTCCGACTGGTATCACATCTCCTTCTGCCTGTTCGCCGGGCCCTTGGAGAAAACGGATGGCGGTTTCACCGCGCGGTCGGCCGTCTCGGTTCGGCCGGGCAAGGTCGATCGCTCGCCGACCGGAACGGGCGTGTCGGCACGCATGGCGATTCTGAACGCGCGCGGCGTGATGCAGGTTGGCCAGACCTTGACCGCGCGATCGATCCTCAACTCCGCCTTCGTCGGCCGCATCGCCGAGACGACCATGGTTGGCGGTCGCGCGGCCATCGTTCCCGAGATTTCGGGCCGAGGCTGGATCACCGGCATCCATCAACACATGCTGGACCCGGACGACCCTTGGCCGTCTGGCTATCGGCTCAGCGACACGTGGGGCCAGCACACAGGCTGACGCCGGCGCTCAGGGCTCAGTGGCTGCCGCGTCCTCCTCCTCGCCTTGATTCAGGAACGATACGACCTGGTCGAGCCCCTGGCGCATATGGTCTTCCAGATGGTGCAACATGGCGTCGAGATCGTCGCCGGTTGCCAGTTCGACATAGCGGTCGTTGCCCCGCTTCAGCGGCAGCAGGTCGGCATTGGCCCGATGGTGCCAGGTGAAATAGGTCTGCAGCCTGGGCCTCATGCGCTGCCAGATCTCAAACAGCAAGGCGTGGTCGGCGTACTCGAAAACCCAGCTATGAATGTCGAGTTCGCGTCGGATCGACAGCGCGTCGTCGCCCTCGTCGATCGCGTCATGAAACCGGCGCAAGCGATCCTTCAGGTCGGTCAGGTTGCGCCGGTCGCGGCGGTCCCAGGCGGCGCGGAAGGCAAACGCCTCCAGATTGGCGCGCAACGAGTACAGTTCCCGCAGGTCACGGCGGGTCAGCCGGCGCACGTAAAGGCCCTTGTAAGGCTGGCTGTCCAGCAACCCGGCCTCCACCAGGTCCCGGATCGCTTCGCGCAGGGGCCCGCGGCTGACATCCAGACGCTTGGCGAGGTCCATCTCCGTCAGCCGCCGGCCCGCTTCCAACTGGCCCGTGATGATCAGGTCGCGCAGCCGGTCAACCACTTGGCCACGCAAGGTGCGCGTGCCGATCGGGGCGATCCCGCCGGACGGCTCAGCTGGATTGTCAGGCAAGCCCGCACTCCCGCTTGATCAGATCGGCATAGAGCGACCGGATGCGCTGGGCCATCGGGCCGGGCCAGGAGGTGCCGATTTGGCGGCCGTCGATTTCGCGCACCGGCGTCTGCGCGCCAAAGGTGCCGGTGACAAAGGCCTCGTCCGCGCCATAGGTCTCGACCAGCGAGAAGGCGCGTTCGTGGACCGGGATGCCGTCGGCGCGCGCCAGATCGATCACCTTTTGCCGCGTAATCCCGTTCATGCAGTAGTCACCGGTAGAGGTCCAAAGCGCGCCCTTGCGCACGATGAAGAAGTTGGTGGAGTTGGTGGTGTTCACGAAACCCTGCGGGTCCAGCATCAGCGCCTCGTCAGCACCGGCCTTCAGCGCGTGTACCAGCGCCAGGATGCAGTTCAGCTTGCTGTGCGAATTCAGTTTTGGGTCCTGGGTTAAGGGCAGGCCGCGATGGATCGGTACGGTATGGAGGCTGAGTCCGCGCCGGATCGTGTTTTCGTCGGCCACCTTGTATTCCGGGATCACCACGATTGTCGGCCCGTAGACGCTGAGCCTCGGATCCTGAAACGGCGACTTCTTGCGGCCCCGCGTCACCATCAGCCGGACATGGACATCGTCCGTCATGCCATTGGCACGCGCGGTCTCGTAGAGCAGCGCCGCGATCTCATCCTTCGTCTTGCCGATATCCAGATCGATAGCGAGCGCTGCTTCGAACAGCCGGTCGATATGATCGTCCAGAAAGGCGAAGACGCCGTTATAGAGCCGCAAGCCCTCCCATACGCCGTCGCCCAGCATGAAGCCGCTGTCATAGACTGAGACCTTGGCCTCGTCCTTCGGCAGCAATTCGCCGTCGACATAGATCAGAATGTCGGCGTTGCGCGGGTCCTCCTCACTGTCATGGGTGCTTACGGAAGATCGGACGGCGTCGGTTATGTCCATGTCAGTGCTTTCCGGGTGTGCCGCGAAGGATTCGTCATGAAATCGCCAGGTCAGGCAGCTTATAGGTCGCGTGGCCGCGCAGGAAATCGCGAGTGCGCTGCTTTTTCGGCCGCACCAGCACGTCGTCCGGCGCGCCCTGCTCCAGGATAACGCCGTCGCTTAAGAACAGAACTTTGCTGGCGACGGAGTAGGCGAAGCCGAGCTCGTGGGTGACGATCAGCATGGTCATGCCTTCGTCCGCCAGCGAGCGGATTGTCTGCAAGACCTCGCCGACCAGTTCCGGGTCCAGTGCCGAGGTGGCCTCGTCGAACAGCATCAATTGCGGCTCCATGGCAAGCGCCCGGGCAATGGCGACCCGCTGCTGCTGCCCGCCGGAGAGATGGGCCGGATAGCTCTGCATCTTGTCAGCCAGGCCGACCTTGGAGAGATAGGTCTCGGCCCGCGCCTCGCATTCGCCGCGCGGCAGCTTCAACACCGTGCGCGGCCCCTCCATCACATTGCCGAACGCGGTCATGTGCGGGAACAGGTTGAAGTGCTGAAAGACCATGCCGACGGTGGCGCGGATGCCGATTAGTTCCGACTCGCGGTAATCGACCTGGATCTGCCCGTTGGCGCGGTTGCGCTCCGTGCCGACCGGCTTGCCCGCGACGGCGATGCGGCCGCTGGTCGGGATCTCCATGAAGTTGACGCAGCGCAACAGCGTGCTCTTGCCCGAGCCGCTGGAGCCTAGAATGACGACCGTTTCGCCTTTCTCAACGGTGAGGTCGATGCCCTTCAGCACCTCCAACGCGCCGAAGGACTTGCCCAGCTTTTCGATTTTCAACAGTTCGGTCATGGATCGCCGATCCTATTCATGCCGGCTCAACCGGCGTTCCAGCCCGCGCACGGCGATCGCGATGGGCCAGATCATGACAAAGAAGATAAAGCCGACGACCGT
>JBCBSH010000025.1:0-29884 GCA_039819285.1 Pseudomonadota bacterium | reverse complement strand
GCGGACGACGACGTCGCCGATCGCGTCTCGCTCGATATCCGCGCGGGTGAGATCGTTTGCATCTACGGCCTCATGGGGGCGGGGCGCACCGAACTTTTGGAGTGCGTTGCGGGGCGCCTGCCAACGTTGGGTGGCCGGGTCCTTCTTAAGGGCGAAGACGTCACCGGGCTCAGAATCGCCGAACGCATCAGTCGGGGACTGGTCCTGACGCCGGAGGATCGGCAGCGAGACGGTCTCGTCCAGACCATGTCGGTTGGACAAAATCTCTCCTTGGCGAGCATTGGGGAGTTCGTTCGGCGGCTCTTGGTCTCGCGACAGGCCGAGAGGCAAATCGTCGACCGCGCCATCCAATCGGTCACCATCAAGACCGATAGCGGCGATGCACCCATCGGGTCACTCTCCGGCGGCAACCAGCAAAAGGTCGTTATCGGCAAGATGCTGGCCACTCGCCCGGACGTTGTCATGCTGGACGAGCCCAGCCGGGGGATCGACGTCGGGGCCAAGGCAGAGATTTTTGGGCTGCTTGCACAGGGCGCCAGGAACGGGCTGGCGGTTCTCTACACCACCTCGGAGGTGGGCGAGTGTCTTTCGATCGCCCATCGCATCGTTGTCATGCACAAGGGAAAGATCTCCGCGATCTTCGGACCGGACGCGACCAAGGAACAGATCATGGCCGCCTCTGGTGAGGTGAACCTCGGCCAGAAGCTCAAGACCGGATACGGCCTCAGTTACTGCCACATCGTGGAGGACGCCCATCCTGACGACCCGCCGTCCGGACCGCTGGGCGCGGCCGGGGGCGCGTTTCTATCGCATGAGATCGGCGCGAACCCTGAGCAGGTAATTGGCGCGGGCCAGGGCAGCACGCTTTCGGCTGCCGTTCAATACGCCAAGACCGAGCGAGCCGAGGGCGTCTCGATGGTTTCGGTCATGGGCGGGCTCGCCTTAGACGATCTCGCCCGCCGCGCCGACTTGATCTTTGCCGAGATCGGGGCGGTTAGCGCCAGCGCCGAACTCGTCGCCGCGGGCCTGATCAACCAGGCCGAGATGGAGGAGGTCCGTCAGGCCGGCGCCACGGGCGAGATCCTGGGGCATTTCTTCGATTCAGAGGGATTCTCGATAGAAACCGAGGCCACACGCAGGATCGTCACCTTGCCGCTGGAGGACCTGCGAGGCCGGCGGATCGTTGCTATTGCCGGCGGAGCGGCCGGGGCGAGCGCCGTCGCTGCGGTGCTTGAGAGCCGGCTTTTGAACGGTCTGATCATCGACGAAGCGACCGCACTTGAGATTGTGGAAACCCAAGAATCCAAGACGCCGCGTCTAGAGCATTGATGGAGGGGCTCGACAGGTGAGTGACATTTCAAGAGACAGCGGCGGTGCCACGACCGGGGTTCCCGCGCCTGTCTTGGGCAGGAGGTTTACGGTTGGCTCGATCCTTCTGGAGGGTCGGGCGTTCTTTGCGCTGATCGCCATCATCGCTGTGTTCTCGATTCTGTCCGAGAACTATTTCACGCTGTCGAATTTCCTCATCATGACCTCTCAGGTCGCCATTTTCGGGCTTCTCGCGGTCGGAATGCTGGTGGTGATCCTGTCCGGTGGTATTGACCTCTCGGTCGGCTCGACTCTTGCGCTTTGCGGCGTCTTCGCTGGCTTTTTGATGCAGGGCGTCGAACTGCAGGCGCTTGGCGTGCTGGTGTACCTGCCCGTGTGGGCCGTTGTGATCTGCACGCTGGCAATGGGCGCATTCGTTGGTGTCGTGAATGGCGTTCTCGTCGCCTTCTTCAAGGTTCCCGCGTTCGTTGCCACGCTTGGAACGCTCTATGTGGCGCGCGGCGCCGCGCTTCTGATGACAAACGGCCTGACCTTCAACAACCTCTCAGGCCGCCCGGACATTGGCAATACCGGCTTTGAGTGGCTTGGTTTCAACCGCCTCTGGGGCATACCGATCAGCATCTTTGTGCTCACCGTCGTCGCAGTGTCCGTCCACCTCTTGCTGGTGCGCACGGCGTTTGGGCGCTGGCTTTATTCGACCGGAGGCAACGCAAGCGCCGCTGAGCTTTCCGGCGTGCCGGTCAAACGCGTGATCGTCTCCGTCTACGTCATCTCCGGAATGTGCGCGGCGATTGCCGGCATTGTGCTCAGCTCTCAGCTCACATCGGCGGGCCCCACCGCTGGGACGACCTACGAGCTGACGGCGATCGCCGCCGTGGTCGTGGGCGGTGCATCGCTGATGGGCGGGCGTGGCAACGTGCGCGGAACCCTTCTCGGCGCTTTCGTCATCGTGTTTCTGGGCGCCGGCCTCGTGATCACCGGCGTGTCATCCTACTGGCAAACCGTCTTCACCGGCGCCGTCATCGTGCTCGCCGTGATGCTCAACTCGATCCAATACGGCGGGGCCAGAAAGAAATAGGCGAGGCGCATTCTTCAGAATTTCGCGGGCGGAGGGCCAAGGACCCTTGCCGTGAAGACGGCCGACCATCGGCACAATCCAACCAAGGAGGAACTCCCCAATGATCAAAGTGACCAAACGCGCGCTGCTGGCCGTGGTGGCCGCCGCGCCGCTCATGGCGAACACGGCATGGGCAGAAGGTCTGATCTCCATCATCGTGAACGACCCGGCGAACCCGTACTGGTTCACCGAAGGCGAGGTGGCCCGCGCGACGGCTGAAGAGCTGGGGTATGAGGCCACTGTTTCCGCACACCGCGGCGACACCAACACCGAAGCCAACCTCGTCGACGCTGCCATCACCAACAACGCGGTTGCCATCATTCTCGACCCCGCCAATGCCGACGGTTCGGTTGGCGTGGTACGCCGTGCCACCGAAGCCGGGATCCCGGTGTTCCTCGTGAACGCCGAGATTAACGAGAGCGGTATCGCTATCGGCCAGCTTGTGTCCAACAACGCGCAGGGCGCCGCCATCGGCGCGGTCGAGTGGCAGAGCATCGTGGGCGATGAAGCCAATTACGTCGAGTTGCTTGGCAATCCCGCCGACAACAACGCGGCGACCCGCTCCAACGGTTATGCGACCGTGATCGACCAGTATCCGGGCCTCGTTGAAGTTGCCGAGGAAGTTGCCAATTGGGATCGTACCCAGGGCTTCAACCGCATGCAGTCGATCATCCAGGCCAATCCGGACATCGATGCCGTCATTTCCGGCAACGACGAAATGGCCCTGGGCGCGATCGCGGCGTTGCAGGAAGCGGGCATGACCGACGTTATCGTTGGTGGCTTCGACGGCTCGCCCGACGCGGTCGACGCGATCATCGCCGGCGACCTGGCCTACACCGTGCTTCAGCCGGTGGCGGTCTTCTCGCGCGAGGCCGTGATCCAGGCCGACTACTACATCCGTAATGGCGAGCCGATGGTCGACGAGGAAAAGCAACTCTTCGACTGCCTTCTGATCACCGCGGATGACGTGGACAACTATACCGGGCCGTTCACCCTCTCCCAATAACCCGGGACTTTTGCGAACAGAGAGGCGCCCCTGCCGGGGCGCCTTTTTTTGCTTTGCGCAACGACTTACACCCACCGATGCAGGTCAGGATACCGTCGGACCATTCGTTTCGATTGGTCGCCCCAAAGCGTCCTCGCCGACGTCTGGCTCGCGCTGAGACCGAGTCTTCAGCCATTTTTCCACATCGGCGAAATCGAAATAGATCGCCAGCGCGCTGGGCAGCACGAAGATGATCAACAGCGTCGACGACAACAGGCCGAACGCAACGGCCGACACCAGAGGCACCATCACCTGGGCCTGCGGGCTGGTCGCGAACATGATCGGCAGCAGGCCGACAAAGGTGGTTGAGAAAGACAGCAGGATCGGGCGGAACCGGTGGCTGACCGCGCCGATGGCGGCGTCGACGATGCTGCGGTTTGCCGCCGCCTTTTCGAAGAAGGTCAGGAACAGAATGGCGTTGTTGACCACGATGCCCGCCAGCGATGCGAAGCCGACGAAGCTTGGCATGGCGAGATCAATGCCCAGCAGCATGTGGCCGAAGACCGTGCCGATCATGGCAAACGGTAGGGCGAGCAGGACGATGACCGGCATGGTGTAGCTGTGGAACTGGTAGGCCAGGATTATGTAGATGCCGACCACGCCCAACATCAGCGCCACCAGGATCGAGCTCTGGGTTTCCTGCTGCGCCTCGGTCGCGCCGCCGATGCCGATATCGACCTCCGGGAACGCGTCCCGCATTGACGGCCAGATGTCCTCGATAATGGTGCGGGACAGCACGCTCGACGTCGTCGCCTCGCGGTCGATACGGCCGATGATCCGGGCGATCGCAGCGCCGTTCTGGCGCGTGATCTGGGTGTAGCTTGTGGTCAGCTCGATGTCGGCCACGGTTTGCAGCTCGGTCAGCCTGCCGTCCGGCAGCCGGATGGGGTAGGCCGCGAGCGCTGAGACCGTCGCCACCGTATCGCCCAGCGCGACTTGAACGGTGCGGTCGCTGAAGCCGTCGCGGAATTGATCGGTCTCGGTGCCGGCAAACGCGGCGCGAAGCTGTCCGGCCAGGTTCTGCGGCGTCAGACCAGCCGCGTAGCCGAGCGGGTTGAGCTGCGTCCGCACTTCCGGTTGGCGACCGCTGAAGTCGCTGTAGGCGTCCAGCACGTCATCCCTCGCCAGCAGGCGGCGATAAAGCTCGGCCGAGGCGCTTTCCAAGGCCTCCAAGTCGCGCGAGGTGAGTTGAACGTCGAGGTCGCTGCCGCCGGGCGCGGCACTGGTCTGCACGAACCGGCTTTGCATCAGGTCGGGAATTGGGCCCGCCGCATCGCGCCAGGCATCCAGCACAGCGTCCGCGGCCACACTGCGCTCGGTGCTGGTCAACAAGTCGACGGTGATCGTTGCGGCGTTGGCACCGGCGCCTTTGACGTCGGCGTTTGTCGCATAGCGGACGAGCACGCGCTCAACCAAGGGCTGACGGTTTTGCGTTGCCGGCGTGTAAAGTGCGTCGACCTCGCTGAGGGCCTCAAGCAGCCGGTCAACCACGGCTTCGGTCCGTTCGATCGGCGCGCCAGGCGTCAAAGCAAAACGCGCCTCGACCGTATCCGCCTCGACCGTCGGGAAGCCGGTGACTTTCACGGTTCCGGAGACGATCAGCCCCACAGTGACGATCAGCACCGCGAACACCGTACCGACAGTCAGATAGCGCCAGGCGACCAGCCGCCGGACCGTCGGCAGCACGAAGCGTTCCTTCACGGCTTCCGTCCAGCGCGGCAAGAGGCGCCGCGCCGCCCGCTCGGGATCGATCGAGACGTGCGACAGGTGGTTGGGCAGGACCAGGAACGCCTCGATCAGACTGACCGTCAGCGTGATCAGAAGCACCAGGGGGACGACTTGCAGGATGCGTCCCATCTCGCCCGACAGGAACATCAGCGGGCCGAAGACGCAGGCCGTGGTTAGGAAGGAGGATACGACGCCGGGCATCACCTCGCGCACACCGCGTATGGCCGCTTCCTTCAGCGATACACGGCCGCGCCATTTGGCGATGTTGTCGGCGATGACGATCGAATCATCCATGATCAGACCGACGGCCATCAGCAGCGCCACCAGCGAGATCATGTTCAGCGTGATGCCGAGCGCGTTGAGCACGAACAGGCCACCCAGAAACGAGACCGGCAAGGTCATCGAAATCCAGAACGCCTCGCGCAGCGAGAAGAACAGGGTCATCAGCAACAGGACGAAGACCAGCCCTTGGCCGGTGTTGCGCAAGACCAGGTTCAGCCGTTCGTTGATCGTCTCGGTGGCGTTGTTGATCACGGTGATCGCGAACGGCGCCGACAGGCGTGCGGTTTCGCCGGCGATATAGGCTTCCACCTGGGCGAAGGAGTCGATGGCGTCGTCGTCCTGGTTCTTCGAGATCTGAATGATCGCGGCCCGTTGCCCATCGACAAACGACCGAAGCTCGGCGCGCGCCGGTTCCAGCGTAACCGATCCGATATCGCCAAGACGGACGATCCCGCCACTGTCGGTCTCCAGGATGACTAGGCTCTCCAAGTCGCTCGCGGTCCGTCGAACATCGTCGAAGCGCAGCGCAAGGTCGGTCTGGCGGGTTTCCACCGTGCCCAGCGGTTGGCGCAGGCTGCGCGCGGCGATGGCGTCGCTCACATCCCGCGCGCTCAGGCCGTATTGGCGCAAGGCAAGTTGATCGAAGGTAACGCGGTACTCACCCTCGCTGATGCCGGCCACCACCGCATCGAAGACCAGCGGCAGGGCCGACAGGTCGGAGGCGAGCCGGTCGGCGTAGCGCAGCAGTTGGTCATCGCCGTCGATGCCGGAGACCGCCAACAACGCGACCTGTTCGGTCCGGGCCGCGACCGCCACCGTTGGCGGCTCGGCGTCGGTCGGTAGATTGTTCAGTCCGGACACGGTGGACAGGATGTCGTTGTAGAACTGGATGATGTCGCCGCCTTCCTCCATGGTCAGCGTTGCCGAGGCCTGGCCCTCGGTCGAGACGCATTCCAGCTCGTCGAGCTCGGTCGTGGAGTCCAGGGCACGGTCCAGCTCCTGGCAGATGCTTTCGTCGACATCGATCGCCGAGGCGCCCGGATAGACCACACCGACGGTGACGCGCGACGGCGTGAACTCCGGGAATGTCTCGCGTTCCATACTGGACAGGACTGAAAAACCGAGCAGCACGGCCGCGAGCATCAGCAGGTTGGCGGCGTTGGGGTGTCGGACGAAATAGCCGATCATGGATCGACCCTCACGACCAGCGTTGGCTGGTCATACACCGGCTCGACCGCCATGCCGAGGATGGCGGGCTGCGGCTCCGACAGGACGATCGTGTCCCCGGACCTCAGGCCATCCGCGACCACGACGCGGTCGCCCAGGGTCACACCGGTCAGGATCGCCCGCCGTTGCAGGGTCTGGTTCTCGTCGACAACATAAACAAAAGGCGCGCCGTCCGAGGCGGTTCTAACCGCTGCCCGATCGACCATCACCACCTGGCGCCCGGCTGGGATGGCGATCCGAACTTCAACAAAACTGCCGGTGACGAGCGGCGGGAGCCCGGTCCTCGGATCCGTGCGTCCGGGATCGGCGACACGAACCGCCAGGCCAACCGATCCCGTCGCCGAGTCGATGGCGCCTGTATGCCGGTCCAGAGTGGCGGGCCAGACATAGCGCCGGTCGCCGATCCTTTGGCTGACCGTGGCGCTTGGATCGAACCGACTGAGCAGCGAAAATGTGGTCGTTGCGCCCGTGTCGGTCGACACCAAGGTCAGATCAGCGTCCGGCACGAGGGCCCGGACGACCGTATTGAGTGCTCCCGGCTGAACCTCGGCGACGATTTCGGCCTCGGCGACGTCTTCCAGAACCAACAAGGCGTCGCCGGGCCGCACATATTGACCGACTGACAGGTTCTGATCCGTCACCCGGCCGTCGAAAGGCGCCGCGATCACCGTGTCGCCGAGGTCGCGTTGCGCGGCCTCCAAATCGACCTCGGCCGTTAGGATCGCGGCTTCTGCGGACAACCGCTGGACCGGGTAGAGGGTCAGCTGGTTCTCCAGGTCGCGAACCTGACGCTGTTGGTTCAAGAGTTCGCGGTGGGCCTGTTCCAGCGCGGCTTGTGAGATTGTACCGCGCTCCACGAGAACGCTCTGTCGGTCAAGTTCCGCTTGTTGGAAGGCCTCGATCTCGCGCTCCAGCGCCAGCAGGGCCTCGGTGGCCTCTTCCTGGGTGTCCAGTTCTGTGATCTGGGCGTACGCCGTCGCAAGGCTGGCCTGCGCTCTGGCCTCGGCGATTTCGTAGTTGCGGGCATCAGTTTGTACGAGGGGCGTGCCGGCCTCGTAGACGGCGCCCACGGCCAGGTTGTCGGCCAATGCAACGATCCTGCCGTCCACCTGCGACGTCGCCTGCCAACTGCGCACCGGCGCCACCCGGCCAAAGCCGGAGACCTCAAGCACCAACGGCTCCAACACCACCTCGGCGACCCTGACGGCCGGCGGCTGAGGTTCTGCGGGCGTGGCGGCAACGTCAGGCGCCGGCCGTGTTTGCAGGACAAACAGACCAATACCGATCGCGATCGGCGGGATAATGAGGAGCCGGCGCCAGTTCATTTCCGTCGCCTATCGTCTTGGACAATGGAAGTGGCGGCTTGGAGGCGCAAAGAGTTGACGGCGATTGCCGCCAAGCGGTCGCTACTCGTCATCGCTCGGTTCATCCGCTTGGTGGACCAAGGCGACGATCAGCCAGATCGTCAGCATGCCAAGCACCGACGCGACGCCGATCCAGCCGACCCATTCGAGAAAGGCGGTCATGGCCAAACTCCCGCACGCATGGTTCCTCCGTTGGCATTGTTTGATCAGCGGATGGCATGTCAGCGGCTGAAGCGGAGGATTTCTTGGCCGTCTTCGATGCCGACATAGCCGCGGCTCCAGGCGCGCAGCGCAATGCACCGTGCCCGCATCGGACCGCCCGTAAGACAAAAGCCGTCGCCAATCGGTACCCAGGTGATGCGGACGCTGATGAGCTCGGCCCGCATGTGCCCGGTCCCGTCAGCAAAGAAGGTCATGCTGCCGCGCCCGCCTTCCATGGTCTCGACCGCCCAGGGCTCGCCATCGGCGATGATCGCCATGATGCCGTCGGCTTTCGCTTCCTCCGGCGCCAGGAAGGCAAGCCACGACGCGGCGGAAGCCAAGGCCGACGGTGCGCCACGCGAGCGTCGGGGCACCTGGATCTTGGTCATCTCGTCGTGCATCCTCGCAAAGCTCCAACGACCCCTCAGTGTCAGTGCATCAGGCAAGGCTCTTGCCAACGGCGCATTGCGCAGTGGGCAGCGTCATTTGTAGGCGGGGGAGGTGTCGTTGGTTTTGCTGACTTGCAGAAAGGTGTGTCCAAATGTGTCCGTGCGGCGGTCAGACACATTCAGACAAAACTCTTTCGCTGAGCGGTTCCAATATCGGGTCTAAGAAGCACGTTCAGCCGGCCATCGAACCAGCTCTCTGGTTGCGATCGGCGGGCAACCACGGTGACATGGCTATTATGACAGCCGCTGGACATATTCTGATCGTCGAGGACGATGCCGAGATCGCGGAACTGGTCGCCGGTTTTCTGCGCGATACAGGCCTGCGGGTGAGCGTCGCGGCCAATGGCCAGGCGATGGATCGACACTTGGCGACCGCCAAGCCGGATCTGATCGTGCTCGACCTCATGCTGCCTGGCGAGGACGGGCTCAGCATCGCGCGGCGCCTGCGGGCAACCACGTCGATCCCGATCATCATGCTGACGGCGATGGCGGAGGACACCGACCGGATCGTCGGGCTGGAACTGGGCGCGGACGACTATCTCGGCAAGCCGTTCAACCCGCGCGAACTCTTGGCCCGCATCCGCGCGGTCTTGCGCCGGTCAGCCAAACAGGCGCCGGAGGCGCCAATCCCCGACGCCAGTTTTCTCTTCACCGGCTGGTGCTTGAAGCCGGTCATGCGCGAACTGATCGCCCCCGACGGTGCCTTGGTGGCGCTCACGTCGGCCGAATTCGATCTGCTGCTCGTCTTCTGCGAGCATCCGCGCCGCGTGCTGAACCGAGACCAGTTGCTTGACCTCACGCGCGGGCGGGAGGCAACGCCGTTCGACCGCAGTGTCGATACGCTGGTCAGCCGCATACGGCGCAAGATCGAGCCCGATCCGAAAAGCCCCACGCTTTTGAAGACGGTCCGGCTCGGCGGCTATCTGTTCACGCCGGAGGTCGTTAGAGCATGACAACCTGGCTGCCGTTTCCGCGCGGCGTTCCGATCCGCCTGCAGATCATCGTGCTGTTGATCGCCACTCAGCTCTTGGCCCATGCGGCGACCGTTTTTGTCGTCCGCCTTGGTACCGGCGGGTTCGATGAGAAGGTGCCTGAAGGCATCGCCGCTGACAGTCTCGCCCCTCTCACGACAGTCTTGGGCATCACCTTCCAACTGCCGGTGGCGGAGGCGACCGGCGTGCTGCAGGCGGCTACGGATTTTGACTCCCGTTTGACCTTGGAGGCTGGGATCGAGCCTCAGGCGGAGGATGACATCAACGTTGTCGGTCGGCGTCTGCTGTCGTCGATCCGCGACAGTTTTCCTGAACTGGCGCCGGAGCGGGTTGCAGTCGCCGAGGCCGCTATTCACAGCTTTTGGCCGTTCACCATTGGTAACTACAAGCTGGCTGTGGAGCTCGACGACGGCACCTGGCTGACCTTCACGCCGTCGCGCGACACCTTTGTGCGCATTTTTCCGCTTTTCGTCTTGCTGCTGGCGACGACCGTTCTGGCCGTTCCGCTCGCGGCTTTCTCAATCTGGGCGGGCGGTACGCTGGTGGCGCCGTTGCGCCGATTGGCGACAGCGGCCCAGCGCTTCGGGATCGACCTTCACGCCGAGCCGGCGACGGAAAGCGGACCGTCTGAGGTACGCGCCGTCGCCCGCACGTTTAACACCATGCGCGAGCGCCTGCGCTCGATGGTCGAGGCGCGGGCCTTTGCCCTGGCGGCGATCAGCCATGATCTGCGCACGCCCCTGACCCGTCTGCGCTTGCGCATCCATGCGCTGTCGGCGGACACGGACCGCGACCGGTTGCTGAACGATGTCGGCGCGATGGAGAACATGATCAACTCCGCGCTCACCTACATTCGCAACGAAGGCGCGCCTCTGGCGCCGCAGAAGTTCGACCTCTCGGCGCTCGTTCAAACCATCTGCGACGATGCGGACGAGGGTCGCCACGCGGTCTGGTTCGACGGTCCTGATCGCCTGCCGATGACCGGCGACCCGGACCGCATTGGCCGGGCCATTGCCAACATTATCGCTAATGCGATGAAGTACGCTGGCAACGCAGAGGTTAGCCTTCAGGCAAATGCCGATGCCGAAACCGTTACGCTCACGATTGCCGACGACGGCCCGGGCATACCGGTCGATGATCGGGAGGTCTTGTTCGACCCGTTCCGGCGTGGCGACGAGGCCCGCGCCGGTGGCCGTGCCACGGGATTTGGTCTGGGGCTGTCGATCGCCCGCGACATTATTGAACGCCACCATGGCACGATCCGCCTCACCGACAATTCCCCAACTGGACTAAAGGTGACAATCGAGCTGCCGATAACCTAGGGATAGAGCGGAGTCCTATCAGTTTGGATCGCGGCTGCGGGCGCTGCGGTTGTCGGCGCTGCGGTTGTCTGCGCTGCGGACCCGCCATGGGCCGAGATCGACGGCGTATCGTTGGGCGCAGTCCAGGCCGAACTTCGTGGGCCGGGCGGCCGGGGCGCGATCGAATACGGGGAGGCCGACGCGAAGGCCAAACACCCTCTTGCCGTAACAGATCAGGCCCTCGAGCGACTGCATGAGGAAGGTGATGGCCGGCAAGGCCATGGCATAGGTTTGTTCGGCAGCCGCTAAGTCGCCGTTCCGCCAGTATTGCCAACACGCCACCGCGAGATCGACGGCATCCGGTGCCAGGACAAAGCCGCTGCATCCGGCGCGCAGCCCGTCGATCATCTCGATCCCGCCTCGACCGTTAAGGACGGAGACGTCGGCGCCCAGCGTTTCCATCAGGGACTCGACGACAACGGCGCTGCTTTCGGCCTTGATGCAGGCAAATGACGGAACGGCCCGTTTCAACCGGTTAAGGTCGGCGCCGGTAAGCGACCGCCCCAGATAGGCAGGGGCGTTTTGCACGGCCCACGGCACGCTGAGCGTCTTGGCAACCGCCTCGAAGAACGAGACATACTCCTCGGCCGAATAGGTGCCCACCATCGGCGGCTGCAGGATCAGCCAATCGGCGCCGGCCCTTGTTGCATGTTCGGCAAGGGCGGCTTGTTCGGCAACGGAGTTGCCCGAAATTGTTACCGACAAGGGGACCTTTGACGCCACATCCTCCGCGGCCCAATCGATCACCCGCCGCCGCTCGTCTGGGGTCAGTTTCAGAACCTCGGTGGCCAAGCCGAGAACGGTGACACCATCCACGCCAGCCGCAAGAACGGCCTCGGTCTGGCGGGCCATGGCGGCGCGATCCAACTGACCGCGCTCGTCGAAGAACGCATAGAGGACGCAATGAATGCCCGTGTAATTTCCGTCAGACATCAGTGGCTATCCCGTGGGACGCCGGCCGACTCCACGATGCGGCGGTATCGATCGGCGCCGCGCAAGGTGACCCCTTCGCCCAATTGCGGCACATGTGCGCGCTGAAAGCCTTGCAAACGGGTTTGCGTGGCAGTGCGTTGGGGGCCTCCCGAGCCCTCTCGTCTGCCGCGGGGATCGTCCGGTTCGCTCGATAATGGCAACACGTCAACACGGTCCTTTCGCGATTCAGCCTGTCAACGTTATGGTAGCGCCATCAGTCAAGCCATGCCGCATTGATATGGCCACAACACCCCGCTTGCCGCCGGTGCATTAGAAATCCTCTGCGATACATTCTCCATGCGGGCCGAAGACTGACGAACAGCGCCCCGTCACAGCCCTAGGCTTCCTAGTCGCTCGTGTCCGAGTCGACGTCGCCGCGTGCTAGGCCGAATAGGAAGCGCACTCATTCAACAGCAGACAAGTGTCTTCGAGGGTTTCGATGCCCCAGATCATCGCGGCCAATCGGGCGCGGGCATCGTCGGGCAGCTTGCCGCCGACGCAGATGGTGAACTTCTCCTCCACCTCGTCGTCGCTCAGCGGCAGTTGGGGGCCGCCGCGATAGCGCGTGTCTGCCCAGCCCTCGATCTGGCGACCATCCTTCAGGGTGATGGCCATCCGCGACCGGATCAGGTCGAAGCCCTGGGCGTTGATCGCCTGATCGGTGTGGACCTTGATGCGGTGCTGCAGTTGCATGAGGGCAGGGTCGGTGATCACCGCGTCCTCAAAATGCTCAGCATCGGCGCGCCGATACGTCAGGATCAGCGCGATCAGGGCTGCCATGGAGAACTTGGCCTGCAGCCCCGTGCTTGCGATCGGATAGCGGATCGGCTTTAGAATGTTGTCGCCCGCGTAGAACTCGATCTTTTCGACCTGCTCGGGCCCAATGTCGTGCTCAATGACCAGCCGACGCGCGAGATCCATGGATTGATGGGTCAGGATGCCCGAGGGGTAGGGCTTGATACTGAGGCCGGGCTCGATCAGCGACCAGGTCGTGCCGAAACCTTGCGCCAGCTTGTCTTCGCTAAGGCCACCGGCCAGCACGGCGGGAAACCCCCACCGGCCGTCCAGGGCGGTCTCGTCGGCGGTGAAGCCGTCCGCCGCCATGAGCGCGGCAGTGACCCCGTTTTCCGCGGCCCTGCCGACATGCAGCGGTTTGGTCATGGTGCCAAAGTTGCAGCGTACGCCTGCCGCCATGCTGGCGGCGATGCCGAGCGCCCGGGCCATCGTCGGCGTGTCCAGCCCCAACACGCGACCCGCCGCGACGGCGGCACCGAACGTGCCGACGGTGCCCGACGAGTGGTGGCCACGCAGATAGTGATCGGGTTTCAGCCATTCCGAAATCTTGCAGGTGACTTCGACCGCGATCGCGAAGGTCGATAGCAGGTCGCGCCCCGACACACCGCCACATCGATCCGCCATAACCAGCGCTGCGGTCAGACAGGGGATCGAAGGGTGGGTCAGCAGGCCATAGACATGGGCCGGATCCTTGCTGACCTGGGTATCATCCCAATCATGGGCGTGACCAGCTGTGCCCATGACCCGGGCAGCCATCGGCGCCGGTACCCGTGCGCCGCCCGCACCCAGAAGCATTGACTCATCCAGACCACCCCAATGGAGGGCCTGCCGGCGCAGGATCGCCGTGGAGGCCGCATCGGCCCCGGCAAAGTAGAGCCCGACACTGTCGAGAATGCAGCGCCGGGCAATGGTGTCGACGTCCTCCGGCACGGCATCGGCGCGCGTCTCGCTGGCAAATCGGGCTGCCGCTTCCGTGATGCCGGACGGGTGGAACTCGGCACCGATTTCCGCCGCCGCTTCAGCTGTTGTGGTCACGATGTCCCCGCCTCATCAGATCTGTTGAATGAAAACTGTTGACAGTTTAACGTTTACAAATCACGCTTGTCCAAGTGAAATTTGCCGGGGGCTGAGACATGGGGGACGCGTCAACCACGACGGCTTTTGAGCTGCGCCGCTCTCACACCCTGTCGAGCCTGCTGGTCGACCAGATCGAGGCGCTGATTCTCTCCGGTGAGCTGGATGTCGGGACCCAGGTCAACGAGGTCGCGCTGGCCAAGCAGTTCGGAGTCAGCCGGGGACCGGTTAGAGAGGCGCTACGTTTCTTGGCCAATGACGGTCTGGTCAGCTTCGTCGCCAATCGCGGTGCCTTCGTCCGCGAGGTCGACGAGCCCGACATGCTCGAGATCTACGATCTGCGCGCCGTGTTGACCGGCCATGCCTGTGCTCTGGCGGCCGAAAACGCGCAGCCGGCCGCCTTGCAAGAAGCAAAGACACTGCTGAAGGCGATGGACCGGGCGACCGAAGCAGAGGACGCCGAGACCTACTACGACCTCAATCTGCGCTTTCACGCGCTGCTGATGGAGATGGCCGGCAGCGGCCGGCTGGCACGCAGCTATGGGTCGTTGGTGAAGGAGTCACACCTGTTTCGGCGGGTTTCGTTGAAGAACCTGACGGACATGTCGGAATCAAACGCCCACCACGAGGCAATCATCGCCGCCATCGCGGCGCGGGATGTGCAGACCGCACGCACGCGCGGCGAGGCCCATGTGATCGCCGGCAAACGCCGCTTCCAAGCAGCGCTCATCGCTGAAGGAAGCCAGGACTAATCACGCTACGCACCATGCCGGCCGGCCAACAGAAACGCACCGATTCGGCAATCAAAATATGGGGAGGAAGACAATGAGACTCTGCAACGCTCTTTTGGCCAAAACAATGATCGCCGGCGCAACAGCGATCGGCCTCGCGGCTGTTACCGCCGGCACGGCCTTGGCCCAACATGTCGACGTCGCGGTGCGCAGCGAAACCGCATCGGTCGACCCGCACTTCTCCTACGTGGCGACCAACAAGGCCGCTGTAACCCACATTTTCGACACGCTGATCCAGCGTGACCAGAACCTGCAGCTGGTCCCCGGTCTCGCCACCGATTGGGCCCATCTGGGCGACGGTGTCTGGGAGCTGAGTTTGCGCGAGGGCGTCACCTGGCATGACGGCGAGCCGTTCACCGCCGACGACGTCATGTTCACGTTCGAACGCGCGCCCAACGTGCCCAACAGCCCGGCGCCTTTCGGCCAGTTCTTGAGCCAGATCGAGGACGCGGTGGTGATCGATGATCATACGATCCACATCACGACGCGAAACACCTCGCCCCAGCTGCTGTTCGATCTTGCGGAGGTGCCGATCATCTCACGTCATGCCGGTGAAGGTGCTGCGACCGAGGATTACAATAGCGGCGCGGCCACGATCGGCACGGGGCCTTTTCGTTTTGTCTCATGGACGCCCGGCCAGGCGATCGAGTTGGTGCGCAACGATGACTATTGGGCGGGGCCTGCTGGCTATGAGAGCCTGAACCTGATCGCGATCCCCAATGACGCCACCAGGGTGGCCGCGCTGCTGTCCGGCGATGTCGACCTGATCGACGCGGTGCCGCCGGATTCGGTCGAGATGCTGGAAAGCAGCGACGAGATCGACGTCTGGATGATCCCGGATGTCTATACCGCCTATCTGCATATGGACACCAACCGGACCGACACGCCGCACATCACAGGCAGCGACGGCGAGCCAATCGGCAACCCGCTTCTGAACCGGGACGTGCGCGAGGCATTGTCGCTGGCGATCGACCGCGAGGCGATCATCGACCGGCTGTTGCATGGGCTGGGCCGGCCCGCCGGCCAACTGGCCGGTGAGTTTATGGTCGGCTACAACCCCGACCTGGCGCCCGGCGCCTATGACCCGGAGCGCGCCCGCGAGCTGCTCGCCGACGCAGGCTATCCCGACGGGTTCAGCATGACCTTGCACGGGCCGAACAACCGCTATGTCGCCGACGGCGATATCGCGCAAGCGATTGCCCAGATGTTCGAACGCATCGGTGTCGACATGGAGGTCGAGACCATGCCCAGCAACGTCTTCTTCCCCAGCGCCAGCAATCTCGATTTCAGCATCTTCTTCATCGCCTGGGGCTCAGCACAGGGCACGGCCTGGCATGGGCTGCGCGGCGTCCTGATGACCCATGATGCCGAGCAGGGGTATGGCCCCTCCAACCGGGGCCGCTACAGCAATGCCGACGTCGACCGGTTGACCATCGCATCCATGTCGACGTTCGATCTCGACGAGGCGGCCAGCCTGTCGGCCGAGGCGGCGGCGCTCGCCTTCAACGATTATGCGATCATTCCGTTGCACTATCAGATGAATGTCTGGGCCTCGCGCGACGGGTTCGAGTACCTGCCGCGACAGGACCAGATGACCCTGGCCTACGGTCTTTCGCTGGACGATTGAGGCGCGACAGGCGTTACGCTGGTGATCGTCGATCGCGCCATCGCGGTACCGATGCGCGACGGAAGCCGCCTCGCGGCCGATCTCTATCGGTCCGGGGCGGCGTTCGTCGGTCCGGTAGTCTTGGAACGGACGCCGTATGGCCGCGACCGTTGCGACCAAGCCGAGCAGGTCGCCGGCCAAACAGAGCCGCCAGCGCGCGATGCCGTTGCGACGGCCTATGTTGCCGCAGGCTTTGCCTACATGGTCCAGGACTGCCGTGGGACCGGGGATTCCGAGGGCGAATTCTCCAAGTATCTGCAGGAACCGGATGACGGCGTCGATACGGTCGATTGGCTGATCCGTCAGCCCTGGTGCGACGGCAGGATCGGGATGGTCGGCTTTTCCTACGCCGCCATGTGCCAGATCGGCGTCCTGGCCGCTGGCGAACGCCGCATTCTGGGCGCGGTCGCCGACTGCGGCGGTTTTGCCAATGCCTGGCGCAGCGGTATCCGGCAGGGCGGCGCCTTCGACCTGAAGCAGGCGACATGGGGCCATGCCCAGGCCTTACGCAAGGCGCGAGCGGCCGGCGACAGCGATGCCGAGGCCGCGTTGACCGCCGAAGACCTCGGCACTTGGCTCAAGCGCGGGCCGTGGCGCCGAGGGCACTCGCCACTTGGCACTGCGCCCGATATAGAGGCCGCTGTGGCGCGCTTCTGGCAGGTGCCGGCCGACGATCCGATCTGGCGACATCCATCCCTGTCGTCAGAACTAGGGGCCGAGGACCCGGATGGCCTATCCATTCTGCATATCGCCGGCTGGTTTGACACATCACTACAAAACACGGTCGAGAACTTCTCCCGTCACGAGGCTACCAAGGGCTTCGCAAACGTCGGTCTGATCGTCGGCCCCTGGACGCATGGCGACCGTCATCAGGCGCACGCGGGTGACCTGGCGTTTTGCGACGAGGCGCTGCCGGAAATCGGCCTGGGCGGCTCAATTCCCGATCTTCGCGTGGCCTGGCTGAAACGGGCGCTTGGCGGCGGATCGCCACAACGTCCAATTAGGGTATTCGCCATGGGCGGCGGCCCCTGTGATCGTGACCCCAACGGACGCATTCGCTATGGCGGATCATGGCTCGCGACCGATGGCTGGCCGGACACGAAGTGTGAACGGTATAGGCTTTTCCTGGCGGCGGATGGACGGCTGAACGAAGAGGTGGGAGCCGCAGAACAGCGCAGCATTACCCACGACCCCGATGATCCGGTTCCGACGGTTGGAGGCGCCATCAATTCCGGTGAGCCGATTATGCAGGGCGGCCCGTTTGATCAACGCACTCGGCCAGGTATTTCGGGCGCAAGGCCGCCGTTTGGCCCGCTTGCCAACCGACCCGACGTCCTTCGCTTCGAAACCGCCCCGCTCGCCGATGACTTGCTGGTTGCCGGTCCCGTCGAGGCGCGCATCTGGGTGAGTGTCGACCGGCCCGACGCCGACCTGGTTATCAGGCTGTGCGACATCTTTGAGGTTGAGGGCGAGACCGTCGCCATCGGCTTGTGCGACGGTATCCAGCGTTTGCGCTGGCGCGATGATACGGGTCGGCCGATGGTGCCAGGTTCTATCGTGCCGGTGCGCGTTCGGGCCTTTCCAACGGCCGCGCGATTTCTCCGGGGCCATCGGCTGGGTCTCGATATCTGTGGCAGTAACTTCCCCCATTTCGACATCAACCCATGTGCCACGGAACCGGGGGACGCGCCGGCTCGGGCAGAGGTGACGCTTCACCTGGGCGACAAGACGCCGTCCAGCCTGGACCTGAGTGTGCTGCCGGCCAGCCGCGCCCAACTGCTTCAGCGAAATGCCCAGGTCCCACTTTTTGAACAGTTGCGAGAGGAGGCATGCCTATGACGGCCTTGGTCGTCAGCCGTATCCTGCAAGGGCTTGGCGTCATGCTCGCCATGTCGCTGATCGTGTTCGTTGGCGTCTACGCCATCGGTGACCCGGTCGAGATCCTGATCAATCCGGATGCCGATCAGGCGACGCGCGCCGAGGTGACGCGGTCGCTCGGTCTCGACCGGCCGGTTTGGGAGCAGTACGGCCTCTTTCTCTTCAACGCCCTGCAGGGGGATTTGGGCCGATCGTTCGTCTTCAACATGCCAGCGATCGAGCTGATCTTGGAGCGGATGCCGGCGACGCTAGAGCTGGCGATCGCCGCCACATTGTTGGCGGTGCTGCTTGGCATCCCCCTTGGCCTGGTCGCGGGCATGAAACCGGCCTCTCGCACGGGCCGCACGATCATGGCGGGCTCGATCCTGGGTTTCAGCCTGCCGACATTTTGGGTCGGCCTGCTGTTGATCCTGGTCTTCAGCATCTGGCTTGGCTGGCTGCCCAGTTTCGGTCAGGGCGAGACCGTCGACGTGCTGGGCATTCCGGTCAGTTTTCTCACCGCCGACGGGCTGGCCCATCTGATCCTGCCGGCGCTGAACCTGGCCCTGTTCAAGCTGGCCTTGCTGATCCGACTGACCCGGGCCGGCGTGAAGGAGGTAATGCCGCAGGACTATATCCGCTTCGCACGCGCAAAGGGTCTGACCGGGCGGCGCATCATCGGGCTGCACGTCCTGAAGAACATTCTGATCCCGATCGTCACGGTGATCGGCATCGAGTTCGGCTCGGTCGTCGCCTTCGCGGTGGTCACGGAATCAATCTTCAACTGGCCTGGCATGGGCAAGCTGATCATCGAGTCGATCTACATGTTGGATCGGCCGGTGATCGTCGCCTACCTCATGGTCATCGTCGTGCTGTTTGTCGTCATCAACCTGGTGGTCGACCTCCTGTACTCCGCTCTCGATCCCAGGGTCAGGCTGAAGGCGATGCCGGCATGACCGATATGTCCGTTGGCCGGCAGCCGGCCAAAACCAAGCCGAACGTGCCACGGCCCCGATCGCAGTTGGCCGATTTCGCTGCCCAGTTCGCGGAAAGCCGCGCCGCCGTCATCGGGCTCGTCGTGTTGGCTGTGATGGTCTTCGCGGCCATCTTCGCACCCCTGATCGCGCCGCAGGACCCGTACGACCTGGCGAGCCTTTCGATCCTCGACGCCAGACTGCCGCCCGGTACGGAAAGCATGAATGGTTATGTCTTTTGGCTGGGCACCGACGGCCTTGGCCGCGACTTGTTCAGCGCCATTCTGTATGGCCTGCGGATCAGCCTTGCCGTCGGCGTGATGAGCGCCGTTTTTGCTCTGATCATCGGCACATCTCTGGGTCTGACAGGCGCCTATTTCGGCCGACGGCTGGACGCCGTCATCATGCGGCTGGTCGATCTGCAGATGAGCTTTCCGCCCATCCTGGTCGCTCTAATCCTGCTCGCGGTGCTCGGCCGCGGCGTGGAGAAGACTATGATCGCCTTGATCGTCGTGCAGTGGGCCTATTACGCAAGGACCGTTCGGGCCACGGCACTGGCGGAACGCAGCAAGGAATACATGGACGCCGCGCGCTGCCTGCGTCTCGGCCACATCCAAATCCTGACCCGCCATTTGCTGCCCAACTGCCTGCCGCCGCTGATGGTGGTGTTGACCGTGCAAATGGCCCATGCGGTCACGCTGGAGGCGACCTTGAGCTTCCTCGGCGTCGGCCTGCCGGAAACCCAACCCTCGCTGGGCCTGTTGATCGCAAACGGGTTTCGCTACCTGATCAACGGCACCTATTGGATCAGCATTTTCCCGGGTATTGCCCTGCTGGTCGTCATCCTCAGCATCAACCTTGTCGGCGACCAGTTGCGCGACATGCTGAACCCGAGACTGAACCGATGAGCGCTCCAATTCTCGAAATCGAGGGTCTGCGCACGCAGTTCGCCACGCGGCGCGGCACTGCCCACTCGGTGAACGGCATCACGCTCTCGCTCCATCGCGGCGAGATCCTGGGTCTGGTGGGCGAATCCGGATCGGGCAAGTCGGTCACGGGCCTGTCCGTTCTGGGCCTGATCGAGCCGCCGGGGCGCATCGTCGGCGGCCAGGTGCGGCTGGAAGGCGTTGATCTGGTCACGGCGTCCGAGCTGGTTCTGCGTTCCATTAGGGGCGGCAGGATTGCCATGATCTTTCAAGACCCGATGATGACCCTCAACCCCGTGCTCAGCATCGAAACCCAGATGGTCGAGGCGATCCGGGCGCACGCCGCCGTATCACGCGCCGACGCCATCGAATGGGCGGCGGCAGCGCTCGGCCGGGTTGGCATACCGTCGCCCCACGAGCGGCTGAAGGCCTATCCGCACCAGTTTTCCGGGGGCATGCGCCAGCGCGTCGTGACGGCAATTGCCCTGTTGCACGACCCGGCCGTCGTGATCGCCGACGAGCCGACCACGGCGCTGGACGTGACGATCCAGGCGCAGATCCTCGCGCTCGTTCAAACCCTGGTGCGCGAGAGCCAGACGGCCATGATCTGGATTTCGCATGATCTGAGCGTGGTTTCTGGCCTGTGCGACCGGGTGGCGGTGATGTATGGCGGCCGTATTGTCGAACTCGGACCGACCGAGGAGGTGTTGACCCGGCCGTCCCATCCCTACACACGCGGGCTCATTGACTCGATCCCCGGCGACGCGGTTCCGGCCGAGCGACTTCGCCAGATACCCGGCTTGCCGCCATCGCCCTTTGCGATGCCCGACGGATGCGCCTTCGCGCCGCGCTGTACCCGGCGGACCGCAAAGTGTGACGCCGACATGCCAGCGCTCGCAGCAGTCGGTACCAACCGAGCGGCTCGGTGCGTCCATCCGCTATGGGCCACGCCCGAATGACGGTCGCGCTGATCGAGCGAACGCAAACAATGTCGGATCAGGAGGCGACTCCACGGCCGTTCGTTGAAGTCAAGGACGTGATGAAGCGGTTTGAGCGGCGCTTGAGCCCGGTCCAGCGTGTCTTCTCGCGCAAGGCCCAGGATGAAGTCGTGACCGCGGTAGACGGCGTCGACCTGGCAATCGAGAAGGGCGAGGTTCTGGGGCTCGTGGGCGAGAGCGGTTGCGGCAAGTCGACGTTGGGCCGCATGGTCGCCGGTCTTTTGGCGCCGACGCAGGGCGAGGTCTGGTTTGATGGACGGCGCATCGATCTAGGCGGACCAAAAGCCCCGGTGCGCCATATGCTGCGGGCCCAGATGATCTTCCAAGATCCGCTGTCGTCGCTGAATCCACGCCAGCGGGTCGGTCGTACGATCGCCGAGGGCCCGCGCTATCACAAGCTCGATGCCGGTGCGGATCTGGATGCGCTGGTGGGAAGGCTCTTGGGCGAGGTGGGCCTCGATACCGACGCCGCCAGCCGTTTGCCGCATCAGTTCTCTGGTGGCCAACGGCAACGGATCGGCATCGCACGCGCCCTTTCCGTCGCCCCGGATTTCCTCGTGTGCGATGAGCCGGTGGCCGCCCTTGACGTCTCGATTCAGGCCCAGATCATCAATCTGCTGCTGGAGCTGCGCGAGAATAGGGCGCTGACGATCCTCTTCATCAGCCATGATCTCGGCGTTGTGCGTCATCTGTGCGACCGGGTCGCCGTGATGTATCTTGGCCGGATCGTAGAGGCCGGCAAGGCAAGCGACATCTTCGAACGGCCGGCCCATCCCTACACACGGGCATTGCTTGATGAAATTCCCAGGATCGGGGTGCGGCGCACCTACGCCCCGATCCAGGGCGAACTGCCGTCCCCCTTGGCGCCACCGAGCGGCTGCCACTTTCATCCGCGGTGTCCGTTGGCTCGCAAGATTTGCAGCGAGACAGCACCGGTGCTCGAAAATCAGGCTGCCCCGGGCCAGATCGCGGCATGCCACTTTGCCGGAAACGCCGACGAGGCGCTCCGATGTGGAGACTGATGCTTACGCCCGTAGCGCTATGGTATCGGCTTTAGTTTCGTCAGTTCGCGAGGGGCTGGGGTTCAACCCTCGCGGTATCGCTACAACCATTCACGCGGCCGGGGCAGCAAACCGGCTGCCGGCCTAGCGCAGTTCGGAGACGTAGTGAAAGCGATCGGTCCGGCACAGAGAGCGACGCCATTCAACGGCCGTGCCGTCGATGGAACGGGCGACCCGCTCGATCATCAGCAGAGGAGAACCGTTGGGGACGCCTAAGTCCGTCGCCACCTTGGGGTCCGCTGAAACGGCTTTGAGCGTTTCCGACGCAACGGCAATTGAAACGCCATAGCCTGTGGCGAAAAGCCCATAAAGATTGTTGGGCACCTCGCCTTTCTCAAAGCCCGGAAACAGGGCGGCAGGCAGGCTTATGGTTTCGATCAGGGCTGGGCCACCAGCCAAATCACGCACCCGTTCGATGCGGATCACACGCGCGTTCGGCTGGAGTTCCAGGATCGTCCGCTCCTCGGCGGTTGCCTTGCCGGTGTCGACCCTCAGCAGCCGGCTTGTCGGAAACTCCCGCGCGCCGCCGTCGGGCGTCAGCTTGAAGAACTGAAACAGGACGCGGTTTTCGTCGTGGCTGGCGACGAAGGTGCCGCGTCCCTGGCGGCGGACCAACAGCCTGTCTGCGGTCATGGCGTCAAGCGCCTTGCGCACCGTGCCCTGCGAGACGTCAAGGTCGACCGCGATCTGCCCCTCGCTCGGCAGCGCCTCGCCCGGCGCCCATTCTCCACGCGCGATGCGGGCGACCAGAAGCTCGCGCACTTGGGCATAGAGCGGGCGAAAGCCGGGTCGGGTCTGGTCGGTGTTGCGCGACGTGGTGTCGGTCATTGGCTGCTCCTTAGCCTGTCGACTGCCTCTTCCGCCAGCCTCTGGCGATCAGACGGTCCGCGCTGGCGAAAGTCACGAGCACCGACGACATCAAAGCCGAAGTCTTTGTATCGGCACCCAAATCGTCTCTCCCGCATTGACGGCCGTTAATTCTTACATCTTATATAAGATATATCATAGGCAAGATCGCGTTCACCTCGGCGCGTGGCCTTTCCGAGTTTGGGAGGACCCTTCATGAGCCATCCGCACCTTCTGGTTCACGATCCGCGCGACAATGTCGGCGTCGTCGTGGTCGAGGGCCTGGAAGCCGGAACAAAAATGCTGTGCGTCGTCACCCATGACGACAGCTCGTTCGAGCTGACCGCCGCCGCTGATGTGCCTATCGGGCACAAGATCGCGCTGACCGACCTGTCCGAAGGTGACACCGCGATCAAGTATGGCGAGGACATTGGCAAGATGGTCGGCCCGGCGGAAAAGGGCGGCCATGTTCATACCCACAATCTGAAAACCAAGCGCTGGTAGGAGACGGCACGATGGGAGAGCTTTCCAACCTCACCTTTGAGGGCTACCGGCGCGACAATGGCCGCGTCGGCGTGCGCAACCATGTCGTCGTCCTGCCCGTCGACGATATTTCCAACGCCGCGTCCGAGGCGGTGGCCAACAACATCAAGGGCGTCATGGCGCTGCCCCACGCCTATGGCCGCTTGCAGTTTGGCGAAGATCTGGAGCTGCATTTCCGCACCCTCATCGGCACCGGCGCCAACCCGAATGTCGCCGCCTGCGTCGTGATCGGCATTGAGCCGGGCTGGACCGCGCGCATCGCCGACGCCATCGCCGAAACCGGCAAGCCCGTGGCCGCGTTCTCCATCGAGCAGAATGGCGACCTCAAGACCATCATGGACGCGTCGCGCAAGGCCAAGGCCTTCGTGCACTACGCCTCGGAACTGCGGCGCGAGACCTGCCCGATCTCCGACCTCTGGGTCTCCACCAAATGCGGCGAAAGCGACACGACCACCGGCCTGGCGTCGTGCCCCACGGTCGGCAACATGTACGACAAGCTGATCCCTGAGGGCCTGACCGGCGTCTTTGGCGAGACCTCCGAAATCACCGGCGCGGAGCACATCTGCAAGGAACGGGCGGCCAATGCGGAGGTGGGTGATCGCTGGTACGCCATGTGGAAGGCCTACCAGGACGAGGTGATCTTCGCCCACCAGACCGACGACCTCTCTGACAGCCAGCCGACCAAGGGCAATATCGAGGGCGGCCTGACAACCATCGAGGAGAAGGCGCTGGGCAATTTGGAGAAGATCGGCCGGGACTGCCGCTACATCGACATTCTCGACCCTGCCGAAACCCCTGATGGGGGGCCGGGGCTCTATTTCATGGACACCAGCTCGGCGGCTGCCGAATGCGTTACACTGATGGCGGCGGGCGGCTATGTGGTGCATACATTTCCCACCGGCCAGGGCAACGTGATCGGCAATCCCATCGTGCCGGTGATCAAGATCACGGGCAATCCGCGCACCGTGCGCACCATGTCCGAACATGTCGATCTCGACGTTTCGGGCATTTTGCGTCGGGAGATGACGATCGCGGAGGCGGGCGACGCCCTGATCGACATGGTCGCGCGGACCGCCAGCGGCCGGGTCACGGCCGCCGAGGTGCTTGGCCACCGCGAGTTCGTCATGACCAAGCTCTATCGCAGCGCCTGACGGTGGGGCGCTTTCTCGGACATTCTGCAAAGCCGCCTGCGCGTGGCGGCATGGGGATGGTTTGCCGGCCGGGACAGAGATTGTCCCGCCCCTCGCGGCAGCAGGCGCAGCGGCCACAGGTCACGGGCGGATTGACCGTCACGCGCGGACCAGGCCGCGATCCACTCAAATCCGTTCCGACCGCGTCTTGCCCCGGCTGATGGATATGCGCATCGCCGTCTCGTTCACGCCGGAAGACTGTCGAACCATCGTCACCGTTCTGGCCGAGGCGATGGACGCGGCGACGAAGGGCCAGCGGGGCTGACGCCCAAAGGAGCCGGCGTTCGGCCCGTTTCGGCTCGGCCCGGAGTCAGAGATCGAGATCGTTTTCCGTCGGCAGGCTGGCGAACATGCGTTTCAACAGGGACGTCAATTGCTCGATCTCGTCCGGCGCCAGTTCCGATGAGACCGCCGCTAGAATCCTGTCGCTCAGCCTGTTGCAGGTGACGGCCGCCTCGTCGCCCAAAGCGGTCAATGTGACCACGACCGTCCGGTTGTCGCTTTCCGATCTGGTACGGCGCACGTAGCCGTCCTTCTCCATCCGCTTCAGCTGATGGGAAATCGTGGATTGCGGCAGCGCCATGAGGTCGACCAGCTTGCCGACCTTCATAGCGCCGTTTTCGCTGAGCGCGGCGATGATGCGCGAGGAATAGAGATCGAGCTTTAGGGGCGCCAGAACAGGATTGCAGACCTGCTGTAGGCGGGCGTTGATCCGATGGGTCAGAAAGGACGCGCGATCTTCCAACGGCCGGCGCTGTTCCGAACGTTCGATTCTGTTTGGCATGACCATTTCGATGTCTCCGGTCGTTTCCGACATCTTGCGCTTGACGCCCACTACCATCCTGCGCGTTGACTAATTAAATCGAAATCGATAATATTGAAAAGAAATAAATCGAGACCCTTTCGATTCATGACGACCGCTTTAGGCGCAGCCGTGATTGATGTCCACGCCCATGTGGTGCTCGCTGAAACCTTCGGCGCGGCAGGCGACCTCGGGCCGGAGATGGGCGGGCAAGGCGGCGATTCGCCCTGGTTTCGGGTGGGGGACTACCGGCTTGATGGCGTGCGCTACCAAGGCAGCCCATTCATGGATACGGCTCTACGCCTTAACCGGATGGATGACGCGGGGATTGACTATCAGGTTCTTTCGCCCAACCCGCTGACGTTCCTGCATTTCATCGATGCGCCGGACGCGATCCAGTTTTGCCGGACCCACAATGATGCGCTCGCGCGCCTGGTCTCGGGGTACGACCACCTTGGTGGCTTTGCCGCCCTGCCCATGCAGCATGTCGATGCCGCGGCGGACGAGTTGCACCGTTCCGTCAGCGAGTTGGGTCTGCTTGGCGGCTATATCGGCACCGACCTGCCGCATCCGCTCGATGCGCCGGAGATGAACAGGCTCTATGAGACATGCACACGGCTTGACGTGCCGCTGTTCATCCATCCGTCCCCCGCGGGCATCGACGGGTCGAACGGCGATCCGAACCTGACCGACTACGATCTCGACGTGGTCGTCGGGTTTGCCGCGCAAGAGACGCTGGCGGTGGCTCGGCTGATCTATGGCGGGGTTCTGGACCGTCATCCGGCGCTGGACATTTGCCTCAGCCATGGCGGCGGCTCGACGGGGTACCTGTTCGGTCGTATGGCCATGGCCGCGCGCAAAAGGCCCTGGGCGAGTGCCGAGTTGCGGGCCGATGGTGCGTTCGAGGACCGGCTGCAAAGGCTTTGGTTCGACAACCACCTCAACAGTGACGCGTCGCTGGACCTGCTCGTCAGTCGCATCGGGACTGATCGGCTGGTCTTCGGCACGAACTTCGCGGGCTGGGACGCGCCTGAGGACCTTTCCGCCCACCGGCCGCCGAAAGAACTCGCGGACAACGCGCGCAGGCTGCTGCGCATCAAGGAATAGGGGGCCGCACATCTCCGACCTCATTATCACAAACGGCCGCATCATCGACGGCACGGGCCAACCTGCCTTCGAAGGCTCAGTCCTGGTTATCGACGGCAGGATCAAGGCCGTGGGCATCGCCGCAGACGACGAAGCGAAGACCAGGCCTGGCCTAAGGCGCATCGACGCCAGCGGTCAGACGGTCATGCCTGGGCTGATCGACACCCATTGCCACCTGTCGTTCGACGATGCCGGCTCCAACTCGGAAATCTTCTTTCAGCGTCGCAACGCGCTGTCGGCCCTGGTCGCATCCTACAACGCGCGCAAGCTTCTCAGGGCCGGCGTGACGGGGGTGCTCGATCCGGACTCGACGTTCGAGAACATGACCGACCTGCGGGATGCCATCGACGCCAACATCGTCGAGGGGCCGCGCATGTCCTGCGGGGCCTACGCCCTGATCACCGGTGTCGGCGGCACGGCCGGCCGTCTGATCGGGGACGACGGTGTCACCGGCTACTACATGGCCGTCAACTCCAAGGACGAGATTGTGCGCGAGGTGCGCCGGCAGATCAAATACGGCGCTGATTGGATCAAGGTCCATGTCACGGGCATCATCCCGCGTCAGGCCCATAAGGGCGAACTGTGCGTTTGGACCGATGACGAGTTGAAGCTGATCTGCGACACCGCCCACGATCTCGAAACGCCGGTCATGGGCCACTGCCGAGGGGCCAGGGCGACCCGCAAGGCAGCCGAGGCCGGCTTCGATCTGATCTTCCACGCCACAGCGATGGATGATGCCGCGCTTCAGGCGGTCGTCGACCGCAAGGTCCCCATCGCGCCTGCGCTGACCTTCCAATACAACATGGTCGAGTTCGGCGAAAAAATCGGGACGTCGGCGTCGCTGATGAAGCTTTTCGAAAGCGAGATCACGGACTCGATCGAGACCATGGTCGCGGCGCACAAGGCCGGCGTGCCGCTGCTGACCGGCTCGGAATCCGGCTTCTCGCTGGTGCCATACGGCGATTGGCACTATCGCGAACTGGAAGTCTTCGTGAAGTATTTCGGCATGTCGCCGCTGGAGGCCATTCAATGCGGCACGCAGAAAAGCGCCTTCGGCATCAAGATGGCGGGCGAGGTAGGCGTGATCGCGCCGGGCTATCGCGCCGACATCATCTGCGTGACCGGCAAGGTTGAAGAAGACCTGTCCCTGCTCGGCAACCCGGACAACATCACGACGGTGATGATTGATGGCGTCGAGAAAGACCTGTCGCCGCCGCCAAAGCGCAAGCCGCTTTCAGGCTGGCGTCTGGCATCGATCGGCGACAAGAAGCTGACGCGTGAGGTGGCCTATGGGCCAGAGCAACCGCCGGAGCCGCTTAATGTCGAGGAACTGCACTAAACTCTCATCCAGCGCATGAGCCTCGAAATCGATAATACCGATATCGATTGAATTCAAAGCGATGTTTTGGTATCGATGATGAGATCCGCCGAAAAGGCGGGCTGTCGCATGAAATGAGGGGGAAAAGATGCACGGTCTTGGCAAAACGGCGGCCGGTTTGGTCGCGACGACTCTGGCCGTCGGCGCCACTGCCGCTATGGCCCAGGAGGCGCGCGAGTTCAATGTCGTGGGCACTTGGGGCGTCCTGTCACACTGGCAGGAACGGGAAGATCCGTTCTGGAACGAGCAGTTGCCGGCGGCCTCGGATGGCCAACTCACGGCAAACGCCCGGCCTTTGACCGAGCTGGGCATGGACGGAACGACCGTCATGCGCGAACTGCGCTCGGGCGCCTTTGACTTCGCGCACGGCGTTTTCCTCTATGTCGCCGCGGACAGTCCGGTCATCGAAGGGGCCGACCTCACCGCCGTGACACCGGACCTCGAGACCTTTCGCCAAGTGGCCGAGGCCTATCGGCCGGTGCTGGAGGACGAGTTTCAGCGACTGTTCAACTCGCACATCCTGATGCTCTACGCCTGGCCAGAGACGCATCTCTATTGCAACTTCCCCGAGGGCACGCCGGATGCCGTGGGCCTCGATGTCTTTGAAGGCCTGAATGTGCGGTCCTTCGGGGCCTCGATGGGTGACTTCATCTCCGAAACGCTGCAGGCCGTGCCCGTCGCCGTTGCTTTCGGCGAAGTGCTGCCAAGCCTCGAACGCGGTGCCTTGGATTGCGGCGCGACCGGAACGCTGTCGGCCTATTCGGCCAACTGGTATCAGGGCGCCAGCCACGATATCCAGGTTTCGCTGGGCTACACCGCCTCCTTCCTGGCGGTGAACAATGACACCTGGAACAGCTTGACCGATGACCAGCGGGCGCTGATCGAGGCCGAGGTCGCCGTGCTGGAAGAAGCCATGTGGGAAGCCACTGCCCGAGACACGGCCGACGGCGTGGCCTGCATGGCCGACGGCCCGTGCGACCGGGGCGACACCGGCGGCATGACGCAAATCACGATGACCGACGAGGCCATGCAGGCGATGCGCGCTTCGATCGAAAGCGGCGTGATCGCCAACTGGGCACAGCGCTGCGAGGAACGCTCACCCGGCTGTGTCGAGAACTGGAACAACACTATCGGCCAACTGCTCGGATTCGAGGCCAGGCTTTAAGAGCAACGGCGGGTCCCGCGACCTGGGGCCCGCCGCCTCAAGCCGATGGACACCCTGCATCGGATACTATTCCGCATCTCGCGGCTGAGCGTCTGGCTTTTCGGCGCGGGCTATCTGCTCATCGCGTTGGCCACGACGTTGGACATCGCGCTCCGCAACCTGTTCGCGATGGCCCTGCCCGGGGTCTACGAGTTTTCCGGCTACGTCTTCGCGATCGCGACGACATGGGGGTTCAGTTTCGTGCTTTTCGAGCGCGCCCATGTCCGGATCGATGTGGCCTATCAGCATTTCGGCGCCAGGCTGCGCGCCTGGGCCGATCTTCTGTCGCTGCTGGCCCTGGGGCTGTTCGTCGGCGTCCTGACCTATCGCGCCTGGCTCACCCTTGATGACACGCTTCTCTTCGATGCCCGGTCGCGCACGACGATGCAGACCCCGCTCTGGATCCCGCAATCGCTCTGGCTGGCGGGGCTGCTGTTCTTCCTGATCTGCACTGTCTTCCTCGTCGTCTACGTCGTGCTTCTGCTGATGCGCCGACGATACGATCGCGTTGCGAAGGTGGCGGGCATTCCCCACGCCTCTCGCCAATCGGAAGAGAGCGCGCTGTG
>JBCBSH010000024.1:0-30212 GCA_039819285.1 Pseudomonadota bacterium | reverse complement strand
CGCGATAGGCGGTGTAGAAGTTCATCGGACCCTTGTCGTCCAAGAACTTCAGATCCGCCAGGATGGCCTTGCGGTTGCCGTCGACCACCGCGTGATAGTTGCCGCACAAGACGTCGATATGGGTCGGCATGTGGCGCAGATGCCCGGCATCCGGCACCAGGTCGCGCAGGGCATCGCCGGCCTTCAACGCGCGTTCCGGGAAGGGCGACATCTCCAGCAGGTGGATGTAGAGGTGCAGCAGCCCGGGATGGACATAGGCGTCGTCGGCTTGGGCGCCGGAAAACGCTTCCTCCATCACCGCCATCGCCTCTTCGGTACCGGCGCCATCCGCCGCCTGGCCTGTGGCCAGGTCCCATAGCTTCCAGGGCGTACGGTTCATGATCGACTCCACGAAGATCGTACGTACGTCCAGATCGTCCCGGTGGGCGGCAAAGGCCGCGCGCATGGCATTGGCGAAATCATCGTTCCAGGGCCGGCAGTCCTCGATCGGGTCGGCCTGGGGATAGCGGGCCGGCAAGGCCTCGATCAGCGCCCGTTCGATTGGCGTCACAGCGTCGACATGGGCCAGCGCGGCCTGGGTCTCGGCATAGGCGCGACCCAGCGATTCGCGCATGTCGCGCTCGTCGAACATGATCCAGGGCTTGTTGTAGTTGGGGCCGATCGAATAAGCGATGCCCCAATGGGCCATGGCGCAGTCCGGATCGTGCTCAAGCGCCTTTTCGAAGCAGTCGATCGCCTCTTCATGATGATAGCCGTAGCACCAGACCAGGCCGCGATTGAACCAAAGCTGAGCCTCGGCCGAACGCGTGGTGACCGGCCGGCCGTAGCTGCCGAGATCGTAGTAATCCGTCATGAGATCCCCCTAGATATCAAGTAGCGTCAGGTTGGCGCCGCTGTCGACATCAAGGCACGTTCGGGCGGGTGGGACCGCGAACGCCCAGACGGAATAGGAACGATCAGACCGCGAAGGTCAACCCGCCATGCGCAATCCTGCGCCAAGGCGGATTAGGAAGCGCTAATTGGCGTCATGGAATATGACGCCCAGCGTGTGCCGTCGGCCGCTGCGCAGCCGGCTTACCCCGTGGCGCATCTTCACCCGATAGACGCCCCGCCCGCCCTGTTTCGGCCGCTCGTTCACCGCGAAGACGGCGCCGTGACCTTTTTGAAGCGGCACCACTTCGGCCCGTGACTGCATGCGCGGGCGCTGTTCGGTCAGCACGAACTCGCCGCCGGTGAAGTCGCCGCCCGGCTGATCCAACAGGATGACGAGCTGGATCGGAAAGGCCTCGGCGCCATAAAGATCCTGGTGCAGGCAGTTATAGTCGCCCGGCCCATACTGCAGCAGCAAAGGCGTCGGACGGGGCTGGCCCGCCGCGTGACAGCGCGCCAGCATGTCGTCGAGCGAGGGGGGATAGCGCAAATCGCGCCCTAACGCGGCCATCCAGCCATTCGCGATCGCCGCCAGGGGGCCATAGAAGGCCGACCGTAGGCTCTGCACAAGATCAGGCAGCGGGTAGGCGAAATACTTGTACTCGCCCTCGCCAAAGCCGTGCCGGCGCATCTCGACCCGGCTGCGGAAGCGCGCGTTGTCGTCGTACAGGCCGCTCAGCGCTTCGCATTCGGCCTCCGTCAGGATCGGGCCGGTCAAGCCGACGCCGTGCGTGTTCAACTCCTCACCGATCCTGGCCCAGTCCAACCGCTCCACCCGGTCGTCCGGGCGTTCGCCGGTCATGGCCGAAACGGACAGTGTTGACGGCATCGATGGCTCCCTGTTTGTTCGGTCAGCGGCCAGTATCTGCCTTCGGCATGGGCAAAGCCGCCCGTTTCTTGCGTTTGAGAAAGCGGCAGCCTTGCCGACAAGGGGGATTGGGAATGCAGCCAGACATCATCTGCCTCGGCGAACCGATGATGGAATTCAACCAGCAGCAGGATGGCCGCTACCTCTCCGGGCACGGCGGCGACACCTCCAACACCGCCATCGCGGCGGCGCGACAGGGGGCTAAGGTGGGTTATCTCACGCGGCTGGGCAGCGACGTGTTCGGTGACAGTTTCCTGGACCTCTGGCGAACCGAAAATGTCGACTGCGCCCATGTCGAGCAAGATCCCGCCGCCCATACCGGCATCTATTTCGTCACCCACAGGCCGGACGGTCATCAGTTCAGCTATCTCAGAGCCGGCAGCGCCGCCAGCCGTATGACGCCGGGCGACCTGCCAGCCGACTACATCGCCGGCGCCAAGCTGCTGCACGTCTCTGGGATCAGCCAGGCCATTTCCGACAGCGCGGCGGACACCGTGTTCCGTGCCATGGAAGTCGCCCGCGAGGCCGGCGTACGCGTGTCTTATGATTCCAATCTTAGGCTGCGGCTTTGGCCGCTGGAGCGTGCGCGCGCGGTCATCCACGCGGGCATGACAAAGTGCCAGATCGCCCTGCCGGGCCTGGACGATGCGGTCCACCTGACCGGTCACGACGATCCGGACGCCATCTGCGATTTCTATCTCGGCCTCGGCGCGGAGATCGTGGCCCTGACCCTGGGCGCCGACGGAACCCTGGTGGCGACGAAGGACGAACGTCGGCGGGTGGCCGGACGCCGGGTCGAAACGGTCGACGCCACCGCCGCCGGCGACATGTTCGACGGCGCCTTTCTGGCCGAGCTGGTGGCCGGCAGCGACCCGTTTTCCGCCGCCCGCTACGCCAACGCGGCGGCCGCCTTGTCGACCCAGGGCTACGGCGCGGTGGCCCCCATGCCCAGGCGCACCGCCGTCGAAACCTTTCTGGCCGAGACGGACGTCGGTCCCTGAGATCGCGGGATGCGCCAGGAGGACACCAGAGGTTGACATGTAACCTGTAGGTGACAGATATTGAGCGCCCCACATGGCCCAAACGAAGAGGATGACCATGCTGCGCCCAATCGTCACCGCCATCGCGGTCGCCACCGCACTCGCCGCAACCGGCAGCCAGGCGGCCACGCTTAGCCAGACCCAGCATTTCGCCGGCGCCTCGGCACAAAGCCTGTTCGACCTCTACATGACCGCCAGCGGGCAGGAGGCGATCACCGGCCTGCCGGCGTCTTACCTGACAGTCGACGGCGAACAGGTGGAACGGGGCGAGATCGGCGACCAGCTCCTGGCCTTTTGCTTCCAGCCGGAGCAATGCGGCCTGCACGCGCGGGTTTTGGACGTGGAGGCAAGCGACGGCGTCTACACGGTGGTCATGGCCTGGTGGAACTTCGGCTGGGTCAGCGCGGCCGATCCGGCGGTCTACACGGTCGACCAGCGCGGCGCCCTGGACTCGACCCTGGTCCTGACCTTTCGCGACACCGCGACTGGCGCCCAGATCGAACTGGTTCAGGTGAACGTGCCGGACTATCAAGTCAGCATCCCCAGCCCCGACGGCACGGTCGAGGAAGGGCCGCTCAGCCAGATCGTGAACACCCATTGGAACACGCTCTACTGGGACGGCGTGCGCCGTCAGATCGCCAATTGACCTATCGCTTGCAAGGCATCTTCGGCGCCATCGCCGACCCGCACCGCCGCCAGATGCTCGACTATCTGATGGCATCGGACCTGACGGCCGGCGAACTGGCCGACAAGTTCGACATCTCCCGCCCCGCCGTCGCCAAGCATCTGAGGGTGCTGGAGGACAACGATCTGATCCGCATCACGCGGCGCGGGCGGGAACGGGTCCACCGGCTGAACCCCGAGCCGCTGATGTCCGTGCGGGACTGGCTTGGCCGCTACGAACGGTTCTGGGATGCCAATCTCGGCCGCCTGAAGGCCCTGGTCGAGGCGGAGGCGGAGCGAAACGAAAGGGAGGAGCCGTCCTGATGGCCGACATCCGCCGCACGATCAAATTCCGGGCGCCCATCGAGCTGGTGTGGACCTATCTGACCGACAGCGACAAGATCGCCCAATGGATGATGCCGAACACTTTCCTGCCAGTCGACGGGCGCGCCTTCACCATGGACTGCCCGCCCGGCATCGGCTCCGGCGCGCCGGTGAAATGCGTTGTGACGGCGCTTGAGGCGCCTGCCGGCAAGCGCGCCCACCTCGCCTATAGCTGGGAGATCGACAAGCCGCCGCTCACCACCCAGTTGACCATGGCGTTGCGCGAACGGGACGGCGTGACGACCCTGGACGTTGTGCATTCCGGCTGGCAGGCACTGGGGCCGGACGACGGCTATGTCCGCGACCGGCACGAGCAGGGTTGGGATCACCTGCTGGAACACCGCCTGCGGCCGCTTTTGGAAGGCCCCGCCTGACCTTCGCTTAAGCCGAGGCCGAAACCGTCGGCCGGATTGACTACGGGCGATTCACCCTTGGGTTTTGCGGCCCAATGGCGCATATGGACGAGGCAACAAGGCAGCCTCGAACCCATGAAGCGCAAGCTCACCACGATCTTTTGCGCCGACGCCCAGCACTACAGCACCAAGATGGCGGCGGACGAGGATGCCACCTTGGACCGGCTGCGCCGCTATCGCGCGATCATGGGTCAGCATTTCGAACGCCATGACGGCCGTCAGATCAACACTTGGGGCGACGCGGTCATCGCCGAATTCCCCAGCGTGGTCGAGGCGGTGCGCTGCGCCGTCGAAATCCAGGACGCGATCACCTCGGAAAACCGCGATCTGCCCAAGGCGCAGCAGCTCTGGTTCCGGGTCGGCATCAATCTCGGCGACGTCATGCATGACGGCGAGGATCTTTATGGCGATGGGGTCAATGTCGCCTCACGCCTTGAGGCGCTGGCCGAACCGGGGGGCATCCTGGTTTCCGGCACGGTCTACGAACTGTCGCGCAAGCAGTTGGCCCTCGGCTTCGATTTCGTTGGCGACAAGTCGGTCAAGAACATCGAAGAGCCGGTGCCCAGCTACAAGGTTCGCCTGGACGGCCGCAACGCGCCGAACCCGGAACAGGCCGCTAGGGAATCCAACGCCGAACCTGCCGAGCAATCGGTGTTCACCCGGACGGCGACCCGCATCGAGGCGGGCCTGGCGTGGTTGCGGCTGCAGCCGAGACCGGTTCGGGTCTCGGCCGGCCTGATCGGCCTGTTTGCGCTCTTGAACCTGCTGTTCACCGGAATTGCGGCGCCTTGGTTCATCATCCCCTCGGCACCCTTTGCGCTCTACATCTATCGCCACTACAAGCGCCAGCGCAAAAGCCAGCTGGCCGGCGACAGAGGCCAATAACGCGCCAGCGAGAGCCTGCCTCAGACCGGCAGAACCGAGGCGGGATTCTTCAACAGCAGCGTCTGGTCCGGCGAGAACTGGCGGATGAGCGGCAAAACCGCGGCGCCGGCAACGCGGGCCGTAGGTCCGATTGTGCCCGGCTTGATCACGGTCTGGCTGGTTCCGGTCAAATCGATCTGGCGCAAGGCAAGGCGCACATCGTCAACGATCGCCTGGATGTCCGACGGGTGCAGCATGGCATCGATGATGACTTCCTCGAAATCGATCACCGAGACCGCACTGGCGACGGCAAACGCGATCACCTCGCTGGCCCGTTCCCGCCAGCGCCGCAGCGATGCGGCTGCGCGCGGTTCTTGAACCCGGTCGGCAATGTCGCCCTGTGAAGGAATGCCCTCGGCGATCAACGCCTGATCGAGGGTGAACAGTGAGCCGTTGGCGAGAAGCTGTTCAACGCCGCCGCCTGCCGCAGGCACCGGGATCGGCCCAATGGCACCGGCATTGCCTTGCGGGCCGGTAAAGAGCCGCCGATCGAGAACGATGCCGCCACCGATGAAGGTGCCGATGAACAGGTAGAACGCGCTGGACCGGGTCATGGCACTGCCCAGCACCATCTCCGCCGCACAGGCAGCGGTGGCGTCGTTGTAGATCTCGACGGGCATTCCCACCATGTCCGACACCAGCGCGGCGACATCCAGTCCCCGCCAATCAACCAGATCGGCGGCCGCCAGGCCCATCACGTCTGCCCATTCGTGCAACAGGCTGGGCATGGCGACACCGACGCCGACGATCCGGTCACGCGTCGCTTGGCCAATGCCGTCAAGTACGCCCGACAGTTCGCTGTTCAAGATCTGCTCGACTTCGCTGACCCTGGGGGCGTCGTAAAAGACCTGGCCGTGCTTGATGCGCTGGCCCAGGAAGTTGACCAGCGAGACCTCAAGGCTGCGTCGGCCGATTTTCACGCCGATGGAGAAGGCGCCATCCTCGTTCAGCGCGATAGGCGTCGTCGGCTGGCCAACCTTGCCGCGCACCTTGCCTTCCTTGCGGACCAGCTTTTCCTTCAGCAAGCCGTTGACGATGACGGAAACCGATTGACCGCTGAGGCCGGTAAGCCGGGCGATTTCGGCCTTGGGCAACGCGCCCGACTGGCGGATCAGGTTGAGGATCGTGCGTCTGTTGTAGGCCCGCAGGCCGGTCTGTTCGCCCGCCAGCGTGCCCCTGTCATACTGCATCGGGGTTTTGTCCGCCTTGGTGACCGGAATGATCACACCTCTGCCCCATCATGCGCCGACAAGCCGCTTGATGCAAATAAATCTATGTGATTTAGTTTTATCCAGCGTTGTGTATGGTGGTGTATCAGCGCTTGGTGGACCCACGGCTCAATAATAAAATCAGATTGATTTATTTATTGACACCCCTTCCCGCCTGGCGCTAGATGGAGCAATCTGGAGCAACAAGAGACCAGCGCATCGTTCGCCGTTTCGACGGCACCAACCGGCGTAAGCCGAGACGAAATGAAACATTTGGGAGGAAGAAACGATGAAATCCCTATCCCTGACGACCCTGACGGCCGCCGCCACGCTGTGCATGACGGCCGCCCCAGCGATGAGCCAGGACATCATCGTCGGCCTGATCACCAAGACCGACACCAACCCCTTCTTCGTCATGATGCGCAATGGCGCCGAGGCGATCGCCGGGGATCTCGGTGTTGAGCTGCGGTCGTTCGCGGGCGCCTATGACGGCGACAACGAGGCCCAGATCGAGGCGATCGAGAGTCTGATCGCCGCGGAGGCCGCCGGCATTCTGATCACGCCGTCTGACACGGCCGGCATCGTGCCGTCGGTGGAGCGGGCACGCGAGGCCGGCCTGCTGGTCATCGCGCTCGACACGCCGCTGGACCCGATCGACGCGGCCGACGCGACCTTCGCCACCGACAATTTCCAGGCCGGCCTGTTGATCGGCCAGTGGGCGGCGGCGACCCTGGGCGACGAGGCCGCGAATGCGCGGATCGGCATGCTCGATCTGTCCGAGGCCCAGGTCACGGTCGACGTATTGCGCGACCAGGGCTTCATGCAGGGCTTCGGCATCGACGTTAACGACCCCAACGTGATCGGCGACGAGGATGACTCGCGCATCGTCGGCCATGACATCACCGGCGGTGCCGAAGAAGGCGGCCGCACGGCGATGGAAAACCTGCTGCAGCGCGACCCCAGCATCAACGTCGTCTACACGATCAACGAGCCTGCGGCCGCCGGCGCCTACGAGGCGCTGAACAGCTTCGGCCTAGCCGACCAGGTGCTGATCGTCTCGGTGGATGGCGGCTGCCCAGGCGTGCAGAACGTCGCCGAAGGCATCATCGGCGCGACCTCGATGCAGTTCCCGCTGCTGATGGCCTCCATGGGCGTCGAAGCCGTCGTTGAGCATGCGAACAACGGCACCGTGCCGGCCAACACCGAGGGCCTCGATTTCTTCAACACCGGCGTCGTACTGGTGACCGACCAGCCCGTCGACGGCATCGATTCGATCACCTCGGCAGAAGGCTTGGAGCGGTGCTGGGGTTAGTGGCAGCCTGATACAAGAAGTGTAAGCCATCGGCAGGGCGGCTGAGCCCGCCCTGCCCGGTTGCCACCTTGGGGGAGGAAGACCGATGACGGACCAAAGCGGCCCGAATGGTGAGGGGCGCCCGAAGCGCGAGATGCAGGATTTCGAGAAGGTCCTGGACCAAAGCGCGACGGACGTCGCCTCGTTTCACAACCGCGACCGAACCTTGGTCGCCAGCGTGCAACACATTCTTCACGCGAACCCGACCCTGGTTCCGGTCATCGTGCTGATCGTCAGCGTTCTGGTGTTCGGCGCGATCGCCAACAATTTCTTCACGCCATTCAACATCTCGCTGATCATCCAGCAGGTCACCATCATCGGAATTCTGGGCGTGGCCCAGACCCTGATCATCCTCACCGCCGGCATCGACCTCTCGGTCGCCGCCATCATGGTCTTAAGCTCCGTCGTGATGGGCAAACTGGCGGTCAATTTCGGCATTCCGGCGCCGATCGCCATCATAATCGGTTTTGCGGTCGGTGCGCTGTGTGGCGCGATCAACGGTTTGCTGGTCACCCGCCTGCGGCTGCCACCCTTCATCGTCACGCTGGGCACGTGGTCGATCTTCTTCGCGCTGAACCTCTGGTATTCGGAATCCCAGTCGATCCGCAGCCAGGACATCGACGCCACCGCGCCGATGCTGAAATGGTTCGGCGAGCGTATCGACATTCTCGGCTTTCAGTTCACCACAGGCTCGTTCCTGATGCTGTTCCTGTTCGCCCTGTTCTGGTACCTGCTGAACTGGACGCCTTGGGGACGGCACGTCTATGCCGTCGGCGACGACGCCGAGGCGGCGGGCCTGTCGGGCATCCGGGTCAACCGCGTGCTGACATCGGTCTACGTCATCGGCGGGTTCCTGTGCGCCATCGCGGCCTGGGCGGCCATCGGTCGGGTCGGGTCGGTGTCACCGCAAAGCTTTCAAGAGGGCAATCTCGATTCCATCACGGCCGTGGTGATCGGCGGCTGTTCGCTGTTCGGCGGCAGGGGCTCGATCATCGGCACGTTGATCGGCGCCTTGATCGTCGGCGTGTTCCGGTCCGGGTTGAACCTGTCGGGTGTCGACGTGCTGTGGCAGGACTTCGCCGTCGGCCTTCTGATCATCATCGCGGTCGCGATTGACCAATGGCTGAGAAAGGTATCCGCATAATGGCTGAGACACTCACGCCTGTCCTGCAGGCCAACAAGCTGGTCAAGCGCTATGGCCGTGTCACCGCCATGGACCATGCGGATTTCGAGCTTTATCCCGGTGAGATACTGGCCGTGATCGGCGACAACGGCGCCGGCAAGTCGACGATGGTGAAGTCGCTGTGCGGCGCGGTGGTGCCGGACGACGGCCAGATCCTGCTGGACGGTCAGCCGGTGCATTTCACCACGCCGATCGACGCCCGGGACAAGGGCATCGAGATCGTCTATCAGAACCTGGCCCTGTCACCGGCCCTGTCGATCGCCGACAATCTGTTCCTGGGCCGTGAGCTGTTTCGCGGCGGCCTGCTCGGCAAGACGTTCCGCATGCTGGACAAGAAGCGCATGAAGGCGTTCGCGCGGGACAAGTTGACGGAGCTGGGCCTGTTAACCATCCAGAACATCGACCAGCTGGTCGAGACCCTGTCGGGCGGTCAGCGTCAGGGCGTGGCGGTCGCCCGCGCCGCCGCCTTCGCCACCAAGTTCGTCATCATGGACGAGCCAACGGCGGCGCTGGGCGTGAAGGAAAGCCGCCGCGTGCTGGACCTGATCAAGGACGTGCAGGCCCGCGGCATGGCGATCGTGCTGATCTCGCACAACATGCCCCACGTGTTCGAGGTCGCCGACCGTATCCATATCCATCGGCTGGGCAAGCGCCACGCGGTGGTCCGCGCCGACGAGATTTCGATGTCCGATGCCGTCGCGATCATGACCGGGGCGCTGGAACCGCCGGCCGAGATTGCCCGTCCGGAGGGGGCGACGCTGCACTGAAGCCGCCCGTGCGGAGATAGCCGAGAATGTCGAGCAAGGCGGCGATCTTGGGCGCGCCGCCGCCCTTGCGCCAGATCAGCACCGTCTTGGTCCGATCCAGGCCCGCCGGCAGGTCATAGACGGCCAGGCGCTTGGTCTCGGGAAACGTCGCCAGCACGCTTCTGGGCAAGAGCGCAATGCCCATGCCGGCCGCCACGCAGCCCAGCATGGCGTGATAGGACGTCATTTCGATCACCCGCTCGAACACCGCGTCGCGCGCCGCATACCAAGCCTCCAGCCGCTTGCGATGGGGGCATCCCGCCTCGAACGCGATCACGGCCGGCGGCAGATCACAATCAGGCCCGACGGGCGCGTGATGGGCGGCCGCGACGATGGCGAGTTCCTCCTCGAATGCGGGCGCCTTCTCAAACGGCGCGTCCGCGATCGGTTCGACGACAAAGGCGGCGTCGAGATCCCCGCGCAGCAGCCGGGCGCTCAACTGTTCGGGATTGCCGGTGCTCAGCTCCAGCCGGACATCTGGAAACCTGCGGTGGTACTCCGCCAGCGGTTCCGGCAGGCGTACGGCCGCCGTGCTCTCCATCGAGCCCAGGCGGAAGACGCCGCGCGGGCGCGAGTCCTGCACGGCCTCCCGCGCCTCGTCCGACAAGGCCAGCAGCCGGTTGGCATAGTCCAGCAGCACCTGTCCGGCGGGCGCCAGATGCAGCCGCTTGCCTTCGCGCAGGAACAGCGGAACGCCCAGATCCTCTTCAAGCTGGCGCACGCGTGTCGTGACGTTGGACTGCACCCGGTGCAGCCGGGCGGCCGCCTTGGTAACGCCCCCTTCCTCGACCACGGCGAGAAAGATGCGCAGGTCCGACAAATCCATCAATCATCCTCAGAGATCAAATTCATCATATTAATTCATTTTATCTGATGTTTTGGGCGGCGTAAAGCTGGGCGCGATGGACCGCACATGTGGTCCGTCGTGAAAGATCGCGGCAAGCGTCGCGTCTTTACGCCCAATTCACGCAACCACCGAATGCTGACCATCAGCAGGCGGTGGAAAGCCTGAGGAGAGAACAGTGCGCGAAACCAACACGTCACCCAAGGCCGGCAAGCGCGCCCAGCGGGACCTGTCGGACGACTGGCACCAGGAAAAGCAGCGGGCCATGCGCCGTGCGCGGCTGGAGCGATCCAAGGCCGCCCACGACATGATCCGCGCCCTGCTGAGACACCGCCGCAATCATGTACCGCAAGGTGCGAAGATCAACGCCATGCGTCACGGCTGGGGCTCTTAAGGCCTAGCCAGCCACCGTATCCGCGCCTATCTATCCGCAGCAGCGTTCCCCCGCCGGAGAAACCTCCGATGGAGACAGCCGATGACGCCGAAACAGGTACAGATAATGCGCCAGACCTGGGAAGAGGTGGCGGCGATGGGCGCGGACGCGGCCCTGTTGTTCTACGCCCGCCTGTTCGAAATTGACCCCACGACACGGCGGCTGTTCGCTGACACAGACCTAACCGCGCAATCGAACAAGCTGATGACCGCGCTGGCGGGCGTCGTCCAGGGTCTCGATCACTTCGAAATCCTGCTGCCGACGCTGGAGGATCTGGGTCGGCGCCATACCGGCTATGGCGTCACCGACGCGCATTACGATTCCGTCGGTGCAGCGCTGTTGTGGACGTTGGAACAGGCGATGGGCGCGCGCTGGAGCGCGGAGGCCGAACTGGCCTGGGCCGATGCCTATGGCTTCATCGCCGACGTCATGCGCAACGCCGCATGGCGCGACGCGTCCCGCATGGGCACGGTGACGCTGGCGGACGGTTGACCGCTAGGCCAGTTGACATGGCTCAATGCCCGGCAGGTTGCCGGGCCATACCGTGATCCGACATTCGATGGATGACGGGCTGTGGAGACCATGAACACCAAAATCGCCGACCTGATGGCAACCCAGGTTGTCTGTGCCCAGCCCCACCATTCGGTTGAGCATGTGCGGACCATGATGGGCAAGAACGGCATCCACGCCGTGCCGGTGGTCGGGCCGGAACAGGAGTTGCTGGGCGTGGTCAGCAGCGCCGACCTGATGGCCGACCTGAAGCCGGCGGCACCGATCAACACCATCATGACCGATCAGGTCTTTGCCCTGCCGGCCTACAACGATGTCAGCGCCGCCGCGCGCATGATGCGCAAGAACAAGATCCATCACGCCGTGGTCACGCACGAGAAGAAGGTGGTCGGCATGATCAGTTCCTTCGACCTGTTGCAACTGGTCGAAGACCACCGCTTCGTCATGAAGCCAGGACCTAATACCAAGGCTCGACGATAACGACGCATGTGACCGCGTTGTCTTGTTCGCTGGTCAGGCGCGTGTCGCGCCATGGTGTGGACACACCACAAGCGGCGCGTAACGCAGCCAGCGGGCAAGAAGCGGTCGCGCGCGGAGGAGAAAGGCGCGGCGTAGAAGCCTGTCTGGCCTCATCGTTCCGCGCCGAGGGCGCTTGTGACACTGCCGCCAAGACGGTACCAGTGGGTCGACCGCCCAATGTCTGAGGCCCGACAATGCCCGATGCCCAACAAAGCCGAACCTTCGTCCTGGTCCACGGCGTCTGGCATGGCGGCTGGTGTTGGCAAAGGGTGGCGGACATTTTGCGGGCGCGCGGCCACAGGGTTCTGACCCCGACCCAGACCGGCCTTGGCGAACGGTCCCATCTGTTGTCCCGCGACATCACGATGGACGTCTTCGTCGCGGACATCGTCAACCACCTGCGCTGGGAAGACCTGGACCAGGTCGTTCTGGTCGGCCACAGTTTCGGCGGGGCGCCGATCACGGGCGCGGCCGATGCGGTGCCCGACAGGATCGCCTCGCTGATCTATCTCGACGGCGCCATTATGGAGAATGGCGAGACCTGGTTCGGCCTGCTGCCGCCCGACATCGCGGCAGACCGTCAAAAGGCGGCTGAAGAGAGCAGCGGCGGGGTCAGCCTGCCGATCGCCCCGGTCGAGAGCTTCGGCGTCACCGACCCGGACGATGTGGCCTTCGTCGCACCCCGGCTGACCCCGCACCCGGTCGAGACATTCTCCACGCCGCTGACGCTGAACGGCCCGATCGGCAACGGCTTGCCCGCCCACTACATCACCTGCACCTCGCCCGCCTACGGACCGGCCGTCTTAGGACTGCAACGGGTCAAAAAGGCGGGCTGGCCAGTCTCGGAACTGGCCACCGGACACGACGCAATGGTGACGGCGCCCCTGGCGACAACGGACATGCTGGAGCGCGTCGCGCAGAACGGCTGACCGGACGCGGCGCTAAGGCTTTTCGCCGCGAGACTTCGGATAGAACTGCCAGAACCGGCATGACCCAAACAGGTCATGCGGCCGCCGCTTGAGCAGCGCACGCTATCGATGGTCTGGTTCGCACGCCGCCCCGCGTCCGGCACTGGGGTCGGCGAACGGTTCACGAGGGGTGTCAAATGGCTGCTAAAAGTGCCCGCCTGCCGGCGATCACGTGTGCGGCGTTGCTGATCGTTACGTTCTTTCTGCCCTGGATCCAGGCCTTCGCCCACTCGCTGTCGGGCTTCGACATGGCCCTCATGCCGTTGACTCAGCCCATGCGGTATGCGGGTCCGCTCTATGCCCTGTGGCTGGTGCCCCTGTTTTCACTTCTGGCGCTTCTGTTCGCCGCTCTCCGATGGGGGCCCGCGCGGCTGATGGTCGGCCTAGGCGGTCTCGTGCTCTTGCTCGTCTTTGCTTACTTCCTGGTAATGGGGCAGGACATCGGCGGCACAAACCCGGTGCAAACGATTGGCTTCGGGCTGTGGATTGCCGTGATCAGTGCGGTGGGCGCGTTGCTGGTCGCAGTCGGCATCCTGCGCGTCCCGACGGCCAAGGCGCTGAAGGCGGCTTGACGCATTGTTGATGGCCCAACTGTGTCATGCGCTTCAGCGGGTCATCGCTGTAGACAGGGATGACCCAAGTCCGTTCTGCGCCCGCGATGGAACGATCGATGCACCGTGCGGAGGCGCGCGAACGGACAAGGGGCCGTCGGAGAGTGCTCTCGGCGGGATCGATGGGTGGACGTCGGAAACAGACGGAGGCGGAGGATCATGAAGAAACTGGCCGTAGCCCTTGCGATGGTGATTGTATGCGGCATGTCCGCTTCGGCATCGGCGCAGCAGAGAACGGACCGCATGACCAGCCTGATGGCGTACGTCCCCGCGGGTTGGTTGACGGATTCCGGCGCACTTGTCAGCTTTTCCGATGTCGAGGCGTCGACGGCGGCCACGGTTCGCTCACCGGCCGGACTGCTGGCCGGCCTGATGGGCCGCAACAATCCCATGGCGCCGCTGCACAGGCTGAGAACCATCCCCTATTACTTCGCTTCGCCGGCTCAATTGGGCATGCGCGGCGGCTGGCAAGAGAGGGTCGGCTTCGAGCCCGGGCAAATCTCGGCGCTGTTATCGGCCGAGTGGCTGGGCGAGGGGGTCAACCAGGTGATTGTCCTCGACCTTTCCGACGACGCGGATCACAACGCTATTGGCCAGACGTTGTTGGCCAACGATTACCAAGCGCGAACCGTGGGCGACTGGTCCGCCTGGTGGCGCGGCGAGGACTATGACATCGATCGCGACGCCCGCGACCCCGAAAGTCCGTTTGGCGGGGGCATAGGGCAATCGTCTCGCGTCGTGTCGGATGGGGAAAGATTGGTGCACGCGGCTGCCTGGTCGCCGATCGAAGAGATGGCCGGACCGCCCGCCACCACTTTGCGAGACCTGCCGGAGATGGCGGTAATCGTCGCGGCTCTTGACGACCCGAGGTTTGGGGATGCCGGGCTGGTCCAGGCGATGGTCATGCCGCAAGCGCCGCAGACGGACGATGCCGCTGCCGAGCCGGTTTTGCCGCCCTGGCGGCTGGGCATGTTGGCCGACCTTTCCACCGGCCCGGTCGATCATGGGGTCGCCGTGGTGGTTTACGACGACCGGGCGACGGCGGAGGGCTTGGCCGATCCGCTGCTGAACGCCTGGCAGGCCATGCGGTCGACCGAACACGACGCCACGTTCGCCGAGTTGGCTGGCGGCGAGGCCGAGGCCTTTGTGGTCGGCGACGGTCCGGCTGCACTCGTCCTCGCGATCGAACGGCCGATGGACGGTGATGAACAGCAGGCGAGCAACCTCGTGTTCCAGGCCCTTTACGAGGGCTACATCACCGACGATCTGGGACCGCTCGCGACCCGGTGAGGCAAGCCGGGCCGGTCACCCTGATCGATCGGACCATGCCCTTGGCCGCTGGCTAAGGGCCTGATTCGAGACAGGCGCTAAGGCCCGGCGCTGACGCACTCTGAAACCGGCAGGGTCTCGGGCGGATCGCTTGTCAGGGCAAGTGTCAAGTCAACCCGGTTTTGAACGGCCAGCCGTTGATAGATCGCGCGAACATGATTGCGGCTGGTTTCACCGCTGATGCCCAACGCCCGCGCGACTTCCTCCGATGTAAGGCCCCGAAGCAATAGCTTGGCGACCTGGCGCTGCTTGTCCGTCAGCGGCAGGTCGAGCACATCGAGCTTGTCGGCCGGAGACAGCCGCGACCATGTGCGCACCAACGACAGGCCGTACAGTTGGCTTAGGGCCGGCCGAATGCGTTTCAGTCTCTCCACCGCCACCGGCGGGTACGGCGCGCGACTCTGACGATAGAGGCCGAAATTGACACCGACATGGGCCGACGCCGGGAATCCGAACACGGCCCCACGATTGATGTTAAGGGGGCGCAAGACATCGCAGTAAACGGCCGTGTCGTAGAGCGTCCGGTCGTCCATAAAGTCGCTGAACTGCTGTGGGGCACCGCTGCGGCTGCCGATCCAGACCGTCTTGCGTCCCATCAGCCGGTGGTAACGGCCCATAAGGGAAGCGAAGTCGGATCGGTCTTCGGACCAGCGGGCGCGAAACGACCAACGGCTGAAGTCGATATCCGCATAGGCGGCCGCGTCGGCCTCGATCAGGTCGATCAAGACAGCCTCGGCGGTCGCGACAAACACACTCAGGTCGTCGGCCGCGTGAATGAGGTTTTCCAGCGCCGAGGCGAACACGGAGCCCTCTCCGTCCGAAGAGAGCCCAATCCCAAGACTTTCGGGCGCAATCGACATGTCGGGCCCTTCCTGCCCACGTTTCCGCCGTCAAAATAGCGAATGGGCCGCGGCACGGCCACTTTTCATCAGAGGGCCGACGGCCGGCAACAACGATCGGCGCTGGCGTTCAGTCAGCCCGGATCGTTCGCCGGAGAACCGAGACCAGCAGCAACGCGGTCACGAACATGATCATGCTGTAGCTGGCCGCCGGCACGGCGAACAGGCCGCCGCCGAACAGGATCGTGGCCGCCGTGATCGCCAACGTACCGTTTTGCAGGCCGCATTCCATGACGATGGCGATTTGCTGCTTGGCGCCGGCGCGCGCCAGCCGGGCCACGAGGTAGGCCAGCAGCATCATGACCAGGTTCAGCACCAGCATCACAGGGCCCGACTGGCCCAGATACGAAACGATATTCTCGCGTTCCTGGATCAGCGCGGCGATTACGACCAGGATGAATAGGACGACGGCGATCGCCCGCGCCGCCGGCTCGAACCTTATCGCCGCGCCGGTCGCAAACCGCCTGACCAGCATGCCCGCCACCACGGGCACGGCAACGATCGCGAAGATGCCGAGTGCGGTGCCGATCACGGAGAACTCGGCCTGCGCGTCCTCACCCATCAGATGGGTGTAGGCAAGCGCGATGACGATCGGAACCGTCACCACACTGACCAGGCTGATGATCGCGGTCAGCGATATCGACAGCGCTACGTCGCCGCGCGCCAGCGCCGTCAGGATGTTTGACGTCGCCCCGCCGGGTGCGGCGGCCACGATCATCACACCGACGGCCATCGCCGGCGGCATGGGCCAGACCAGAACGATGACCAGCGCGACAAGCGGCAGCAGGATGACCTGCGACAGTGCGCCGATGAAGAAGTCGCGCGGCTGGCGTGCAACGCGCACGAAGTCTTGCGCCGTCAGCCCAAGGCCCAGCGAAAACATGATGAAGGCCAGCGCCAGCGGCAGAAAGCCGTCCGTGACAATGCCCATGCAACCCCTGCATCAGCCGAAGACGGGAATGGCGAGCCGAGGAGATCGGCTCGAAGAGACCTTGATGACCCGCACTATACCAACTTGAGGCGTCAGGCGCGCAATCCATGCCGGCAATCGGATTCGGTCTTTCAAGTCATCGTGCCGCATCCTATTTTCCAATGCGATTGTGTAAAACTGATCCGGATCAATGATAGGGACGGGCCGACCTTGTTTTCTGGGGGCCATGCCCCGATTGCGTCCGGGAAAGAAGGATTGAGATGACGGAGTTTACCCCGGTTGCGTCGGCGATCGGCGGCGCGATGATCGGCCTTTCGGCGATCATGCTGATGCTGTTCATGGGCCGCATCGCCGGCATCAGTGGCATCGCCAGCCGGCTGCTGCCGCCGGTGGCGGAGGATTATGGCTGGCGCCTCGCTTTCGTCGTCGGCCTGATCGCCGCGCCGATTGTCTATCAGCAGGTCAGCCAGCAGCCGATCGAACAGACCGTTTCGGGTGATCTGGTCTTAATGGGGCTGGCGGGCCTGCTGGTCGGTTTCGGGTCGGTGTTCTGCGGCGGCTGCACCAGTGGCCACGGCGTCTGCGGTCTGTCACGGCTTTCGATGCGGTCGATCATCGCCACGGTGGTGTTCATGATGGTCGCCTTCGTGACCGTCTTTCTGGCTCGTCACGGGCTGGGGGGCTGACAACGATGGCACGCATCATCCTCGGTCTTGTGGCCGGCCTCATCTTCGGCCTCGGCCTCGTCATTTCCGGCATGTCGAACCCGGCCAAGGTTTTGAATTTCCTTGACCTGTTCGGCACGTGGGACCCCAGCCTGGCCTTCGTCATGGGCGGTGCCGTGCTCGTCACCCTAATCGGCTATCGGCTGGTCTGGGCACGCGGCACGCCCTTGATCGACGCCCGCTTCGAACTGCCGGCCAAGACCGATCTGGACCCGCGCCTGCTGACCGGTGCGGCCGTGTTCGGCGTCGGCTGGGGCCTTGGCGGCTTCTGCCCCGGGCCGGCCCTGACCGCGATACCGCTGGGCGCCAGCGGCACGATGATCTTCGTTCCCGCCATGCTGATCGGCATGTGGCTGGCGCGCCAGGCGCCCGCCGGCCTGTTGACCGCCCGATCGGCGCCGTCTTGAGCCCGCTACCAAACGGAGTTGCGATATGACGCACTATCCCGTCGACACGTCCGTAAAACCGGAGGTGACCGGCTTTTTCGATGAGGCCACCAATACGATCACCTATGTGGTCAAGGACCCCGCCTCGGCCGCCTGCGCGGTGATCGATTCGGTCATGGACATCGATTACGCGGCCGGCCGCATCCATTACGAACACGCCGACCAGATCATCGATCACATCACCAGCCGGGGCCTGTCGCTGGAATGGCTGATTGAGACCCACGTCCACGCCGACCATCTGTCGGCCGCGCCCTACATCCAGGAACGGTTGGGCGGCAAGCTGGGCATCGGCACGGGCATCTCGGTCGTGCAGGAAACCTTCGGCAAGATCTTCAACGAAGGCACCGAGTTTCAGCGCGACGGGTCGCAGTTCGACCGGCTGTTCAAGGACGGCGACACCTACCAGGTCGGTGGCATGACCGCCTTTGCCATGCACACGCCCGGCCACACGCCGGCCTGCATGACCCATGTCATGGGCGATGCCGCCTTTGTCGGCGACACCCTGTTCATGCCGGATGGCGGCACCGCGCGGGCCGATTTCCCGGGCGGCGACGCGCGCGAACTCTATCGCTCGATCAAGGCCATCCTCGCCCTGCCGGACGAGATGCGCCTTTTCATCTGCCACGATTACGGGCCGAACGGCCGAGAGATCCGTTGGCAGACGACGGTCGCCGAGGAACGCGAAAACAACATCCATGTCCGCAACGGCGTCACCGAGGACGCGTTCGTCGCCATGCGCACGAAGCGCGACGCGAGCTTGGACATGCCCAAGCTGATCATCCCGTCCATCCAGGTCAACATGCGCGCCGGTCATTTGCCGCCGCCGGACGACAATGGCGCCCGCTACCTGAAGGTACCGGTCGACCAGCTTTAGCGGCGAAGGGGGCTGCCTGCTGACACGGCGCCCCAATCTACCAGGTGATACGCAGCCCACCCGTGAACGCGTGTGCCGTGGCCTGCCGCCCGACACTGGCCGTGTAATCAAAAAAGCCGCTGACGCCGTCGCCGAGGCCAACGCCTAATCCAGCCGCGAGTTCGGCCCAGTCCCGGTTGCGTGGCGCGCCTCGGATCGGAAATGTGGCCGCGCCACCGACAAAGGCGAGGTCGAGTTCCGGCAGATCATCGGCCCATTCATGGGCCCATGCGGCGCGGGCTCTAGGCATGATCAAAACATCGTCCCAGGCGACCTCCGCCGCAACTGCCAAGCCGATGCGGGTGACCGCGCTGTTGTAAGTCCGTCCAGCACTGGTTAGGCCAGCAGTGCCTGCACCGGTCTCTGTGAAGCCGTCGACGTCCAGCCAAACGGCGTCAACGCCTGCGAAGGGTCGCAAGGCGACGCCGTCCAGGTCGACGATCCGGCTGACAAGTGCCGAGGCAAACAGTCCGTTGGCGTCGTACTCGGCTGCAGCGGTTGCTGGCAAGCCGGAACTGGCCAAGCCGCGGGTCGTGTCGAATTGAAGATGAGCGTAGCCCAGCGCGGCGCCGGCGGACCACGCGCCGCTGGAAAGACGGCCGGTGGCGGCGATCGCCAGCAGATCCGTATCGACATCGCTTGCAACGGCGTCCGCGTCGCCGGTAACGCGGCTGTAGCCCCCGGCAAGCCCGACGGTCAGTCCGTCATTGACGCGTTGATCGAAACCGATCGCGACCCCCCCGCCTTGCCAGTCCGTCGCGTGGGCATTGCCATCGGCATCGACTGAGCCGAAATCGCCGAAGGGGCGCACCCAAACAGCCCGTTCACCAATGTGCGTAGGCGCCATTGGCGATTCGCGGCCAGCGATCGACGCGAGCGACGTTGAAAGCGCCGGCAGATCGGCGCCCAGCGCAAATTGGCCGGCGCCGGACAGCCCTGACCCCGCGGCCTGCCCCTGGCCGCCGGCGCGCATGACATTGGCAATCCGGCCGACTTGGCCAAGCGCCAACCCCGCCGCCGTCGGATGGATCTCACCGGACAAGGCATCGAACGCGGCCCTCGCGCCATCGGCGTTCGATCCAAGGATGAACCCGATCGCGTCCCCCAGCGCCCCATCGGCGTCGAAACCGACGGCATCGAGCCCTGCGGCAACGCTACGCTGATTGAAGCTTCGCGCCTCGAGGATGAAGTCGGTGGCATTTCGGGTTAGCGTCAGGGTCACGTCATTGCCGTCGCCGCCGGCGAGATCGACTGTCGCATCAAGAAAAGCGAGCTGATTGGTCACGGTGTCAAAGCCGGCGCCCGCGACCGCGTCCTGCCCCGTGTTTTCGACGATCGTGTAGACCAGGGGTGTGTCCGTATATGTGCCAGGTGTCTCCTGGATCGTGAGATCCGCCCCATCGATGGTGACGGTTCCGGCCACGACCACCTGATCGCCTGCCCCCAACTCGTCGACCTCGATCACCAGCACACCGCCGCTGTCGAGGCGATAGTCGCCCTCCACCATCTGGATGCCAATCGAACCCCCGGGGGCATGACTGCCGCCGCCCATAATGGTCAAAGCGCCGCCGACAGTTCCGCTTCCCGTTAGCATCCCGCCGGCGCCAACCGTCACGTCCGTACCCCCCAGCATTCCGTCAAGCTGCAGCGTGCCGGCGTCGACGACCAGGGCATCGACCACAAACGATTGGGTCGCATCGGTGAGAATCCAGATGCCGTCCCCTGTCTTCACCGCCTCGTCGAAACCGAGAAACCGGGTCGCGATATCCGTGAGATCCAACATCCCGGTTGTGCCTGCGGCGCCGTCTAGCACGAAGGTGTCGAAGCCATTGCCAACATCCGTAATGCCGACGATCGAAAACTCCGGCAGCAATTCCAACCGGTCGTTACCCTCGGTCAAGTTGATCGCGACATCTGCAGACGAGACCCGTGCAACCTCGCCGGCAATCCGAACGGTGGTGTTGACCGCAGGCCCACCAAACGGGTCCTCAATCACGGCCGCCGATTGGGCAAACAGACGACCAGTTTCAGAGATGTCTATGAGCGCATTGAGGTCGGGCGTATTGAGGTCCTGCTGCAGAAAGATGGCCGAACCGCCGCCATTGGCCTCGATGGTTCCCGCAATCTCAATCTCCACGCTGTCCGTGCCGGACGTTCCGTCCCCGTTGACGAAGATGCCGTTGGAAACCGCGCCGTTCGTGATGATCCGGCCCGTTTCGCCGATCCTGATCGTATCGTTCTCGCCGGCGCTGACGCCGTGGGCGATAAGCCCGTCAGTTCGCACGACACCGTCGATTTGAACGACACTGCCGGCTGAGGGACCGAACTCGCTGGTTTGGATGCCATGGGCCAAGAAACCCTCGCCCGGGAAGTCCGGGTCGCCGCCGGTCGTGATTTCGCCAAGCGGCCCGATAACGACCGATGAGCCCGCCGAAACCCGCACGCCAACCGCCAGGTCGCGGTGGGTGCGAACTGCTCCATTCAACGTCACAGAGGCGTTCGATCCCAGACTGATGGCGCCAGAACCGGTGCCGAACGTTTCAATGAGGCCGCCATCAGCCACGCTTACGGTAATGGCGTCGGTGCCAAATCCGGCGATCGCGTCCGACATTGCGGTCTGAAAAAGCGTGCGTATCCGACCGGTCGCACCGACCGTGATGTTGTCGCCCTCGCCGGGGTCGATGCCGACGGCGCCGTTGCCGCTGGTTTCGACCAGACCGTCGATCTGATAGACATTGCCGCCCCCACCCCCATCAAGGCCGTAACCCACGATCCCCGTAGTCAGAATTTGACCAGTTGTGCCGACATGGATGGTGCTGTTGGAAAAGCCGACCGGCGTTGTGATGGGATCACGAAAACCGATGCCGCGAAACCCGTTCAGCGTCCCATCTATCGTAATGTCCGCTCCGCTCCGGACATTCAGGGCATCTGCCAGATTGGCGGTCGTGTCGATCAGGCCACCTTGCCGTACCAGGATGATAGCGTCGTCATTGAGGTCGACGCCTTCGACCTGGAGGCCGGCCGGGACAATAGTCGCGCCGTCGAGGACCTCGACGGTGATTGCATTATTGCCCTCCACGCCGACGACATCAACAACCGGACCCGAACAGACCACCGTCGCCCCGTCGGGCGGATTGTTGTCCGAGCATTCGGCCATTGCGTTGGGCGCAGCCAGCCCGGTAAGCCCCACAAGCAAAACCCCTGACAGCAGAGACAAGCGACCAATGTGGCGGGCACCCCGCCGGTTCGCGAGCACAATCATGATGGTGACCCCCAAGCCCCGCATTTGGCGACTTGCACAGGCTAATCAGGGGTTGAATTCCCGTAACCTCTCGGAACCGAGAGGTAGGAGACGTCTTCACAGTCATTTGAGCCGTGGGACGATCGAGCAGACGGCTCGCTGTGATGCGCCCTAAAGCCGGATCAGACCACGCCAGACCGCTTGGGCCGCGGCTTGTGCGCGGGTGCGTGCGCCCAGTCTGCGCCGGGCGCTGTCGACGTGAAAACGCGCCGTCGTCTCCGAAATGCCAAGGATCTCGGCGATATCGGCATCCGAATAGCCATCCGCCACGAAAGCGAGGCAATCGGTTTGGCGCCGGGTTAGCGTGGCATCCGGCCGGGCGAAGGGCCTGCCAAGAATCTGATTGGCACGTTCGTGCGCCTGAAGAACGGTCATGTGCAGCATCCGGCGCTGTTGCGCCGAAAAAGCGGCCTCGCGGCCCGCCATGACCGATAACGCGAAATAGCCGTTGGGCCCGTGGATGGGCACGCAATACCCGTCGAACCAGCCATGCTCGCCCACCAGGTCGAGGACACGTTGTTCCCGCCGCGATACCTTGCGGCGTCGGCGCGCCTCCCGCCAGGTGAACGGACCTGCGCGCGTGACGGCATCGACGACAAGCGGATCGTCCTCGACCAAGCCGAGCTCGCTATAGGTCGAAAGCCAGTCTTCAGGCCATGTGTTGGCAAATCGGGTCGGGTCCGTAGCCTCGCCAAACGCCAACACATCGAAGCCGACCGCAACGGCTTCGTGCTGCAGCAGGCGCGATAGATCGGCCAGGGACTCTGTCCTGGCGACCTGGTCAAGGCGATCGAAGGCGTGAAGGCCCCGTTTCATTGGCCGTTTCGCGCATAATTGAAATCGTCCAATTAGACATTAGCAGCCCACAGCTTCCAGCTGAAGAAGCACTCGGTTCAAAGCCCGACCTGGCACCGTCGGCTGCTGGGGGTCAGCTGCGCAGCGTCTCACCCCGACGCCGCATAGGAACCAACCGCGAAACAATCGGCTAGCGGCAGGCAAACCGGCGGCTGGCTGGTCAAGGCCAAGGTAAGCTGCACACGATTTTGGACCGCCAGCCGGTCATAGACGGCGCGGATGTGGTTGCGGCTGGTCTCGATGCTGATGCCGAGGGTCTCGGCGATCGCCTCGGCCGTCATGCCCGCAGTCAGCAGTTGCGCGACTTGGCGCTGCCGCGCCGTCAAGGGCACGTCGAGCGCGGCAAGCTTGTCGGCTGGCGAAAGGCGGGACCAGGTGCGAACCAGCGACAGGCCGTACAGGCGGGCCAGCGCCGGCCGCAATCGCGCCAGCGTTACACGCGCCGATTCCGGGTAGGGCTGGCGGCTGTGCCGAAACAGCCCGAATTGAATGGTGATGCCGGGGTCGACCCCAAACCCGAAAAAGGCCCCGCGATTGACGTGAAGCGGGTTGAGCACCTCGCAATACATGGCCGTGCCGTACAACGCCGTGTCGTCCATGAAGTCGCTAAACTGCTGCGGCATGCCACTGCGGCTGCCCGACCAGATTGCTTCGCGCGCCATCAGCTGATGGTATCGCGTCAGCAACGCCCCCAGATCAGACCTGTCGTCCGGCCAACAGCCACGGAACGACCAGGTCCGGCGGTTCATCTCGGCATAGGCGACGACATCCGTTTCGACGAGATCCGCGACCACGGCCTGTGTCTCGGTGATGAAGTCGTCCAAATCGTCGGCTGCCGCGACAAGACGTTCCAGGCCATTGGCAAAGGCCCGATCGTGGGCGCCGCCTTGCGACGCATTTGAGGCATTGGCAAGAACAGGGTCGTAAACGTCGGGCATGCGCGCCTCCACCTCCCACGCACCGGCGCATAGCTTATCGCGAGGCCTGGTGGCCGGTCACGCATTTCGATCGCGGTCGCTTCGCCATATCGCATTCGCGAGGCAGCTTCTTGGTTAGTGGCTTAGGCCAAGGTCAGCTTCATGCCTTCATGCGTCGCCTTGAAACCCAGCCGCTCATAAAACCGCTGCGCGTCATGCCGCTGCTTGTTCGTGGCGAGTTGGACGAGAATACAGCCTCTGTCACGCGCCCGCTCGATGGCCCAGCGGAAGATCCGGGCGCCCAGCCCTTGACCGCGCAAATCGGCTGCGACCCTGACCGCCTCGATCTGAGCCCTCAGCCCGCCGCGCAGGCTGAGCCCGGGCAGGAAATAGAGCTGGAAGCAACCGACCATGCGGCCGTCGCGCTCGACGACCCACTGCTCGGCACCCTCCATCCGCTCGATGGCGTCGAACGCCGTCCAGTAGGCGTCTTCCAGCTCATCACCGGCGACCTCGCGATTGACGCCGAGCATGTCGTCAGCCAGCAGCGCAACGATTTCGGGAACATCCGCCCGGTCGGCCAGCCGAAAGATCAGATCGTCCGACACCTGGCTGGCCACGAGATCAGATATGGATCGGCCGCTTGTCCACGGCCAATGCCGCCTCCTTTACCGCCTCGTTCAAGGTCGGGTGGGCGTGACAGGTACGGGCGATGTCCTCCGACGAGGCGGAGAACTCCATCGCCATGCCGCACTCGGCAATGATGGTTCCCGCCTCGGCACCAATGATATGCACGCCGAGCACCCGATCGGTTTTGGCGTCGGCCAGGATCTTCACGAAACCGTCGGTGGCGTTCATGGCCCGCGCCCGCCCGTTGGCGGAAAACGGGAACTTGCCGACGCGATAGTCGACGCCTTCTTCCTTCAACTGTTCCTCCGTCTTGCCGACGGAGGCCACCTCCGGGAAGGTGTAGACGACGCCGGGAATGGCGCCGTAATTCACGTGTCCCGCCTGGCCTGCCAGCAGCTCGGCGATGGCGACGCCCTCTTCTTCCGCCTTGTGGGCCAGCATGGCGCCGCGCACCACATCGCCGATGGCGTAGATGCCCTCGACATTGGTGCGGAACTGACCGTCGATCTCGACCTGGCCGCGATCGTCGACCTTCACGCCGACCTCTTCCAGCCCCAGCCCTTCCGTGTGCGGCTTGCGGCCGATCGACAGCAGCACGATGTCGGCCTCCATCGTCTCGGTGTCGCCACCCTTCGCCGGCTCAAGCGTCAGCGTAACGCCTGATTTGCCAACCGTGGCGCCCGTCACCTTGGTGCCGAGTTTGAAGTCGATGCCCTGCCGTTTTAGGATGCGCAGCATCTGCTTTGAGACCTCGCCATCCATGCCCGGCGTGATCCGGTCGAGAAACTCGACAACCGTCACCTTGGCGCCCAGCCGCTGCCAAACCGATCCCATCTCAAGGCCGATATAGCCGCCGCCGATGACGACCATGGTCTTCGGCACCTCGGCCAGTTCCAAGGCGCCTGTCGAGGTGACGATGCGCTTTTCGTCCACCTCAACGCCGGGCAGCGGCATGGAGTCCGAGCCGGTGGCGATGATGATGTGCTTGGCCTTATAGGCCGTGTCGCCCACCGTGACCTCGCCCTTGGCCGTGATCTTGCCCCTGCCCTTCAGCCAGGCGACCTTGTTCTTCTTGAACAGGAATTCCACGCCCTTGACATTGTCCGCCACCACGCCGTCCTTGTGGGCCATGAAGCCCTTCAGATCCAAGGCCACGTCGCCGGTCTGGACGCCGAACTTGTCCAGGCTGTGCACCGCCTCCTCAAACTTCTCCGAGGCCTGCAGCATCGCCTTCGACGGGATGCAGCCGACATTGAGGCAGGTGCCGCCCAGGGTTTCGCGTTCCTCCACGCAGGCCGTCTTGAGGCCAAGCTGGGCGCAGCGAATGGCGCAGACGTAACCGCCCGGTCCGCTGCCGATGACGATGACATCGAATTCCTGGTCGCTCATGGCTGGTCCTAGGCTCGTCCTGGGGTCGTGGGGTCAAATGGCCGTCCGGGCGCCGCACCATGCCCCAAGCCGCCGGCCCGGACAAGACGCATGACCGCGCTGCCGACCGGCCTGATCGCCGCCTATCACGACACGCTTTATCGGGTGCACGGAAGCCCCGAGCTGAACAAGCGCATCGGCGTTCGCTGCCGCGCCACCGAGCGGGTCCTGCGGCGCTATCGCGTACGAACCGCCGCCGTTTTGACCGCCGAAAACCCGGGCAGCCGGCCTCAGCCCCCCCTGGTGAACCGGATTCGCCGTCGCTTGCTTAAGGCCGACCTGAAGGCCCTTGGGTTGCGCAGCCTGCCGACCTCGGCGATCGACCTTGCGGGGATCTGGCCCGCCGAACGGGGCCGTTTCGTGCTCGGCGCCAGGCTGGCGGACATGCACCGGCTGGCACGCCGCCACGGCCAGAACGCGTTCTTGTGGATCGAACATGGCCGGCCGACGCGGATCACGCTGTGCCGCTAAATGCGGGACATCACTCTAGGCCGCTAGATCCTTCTCAAACCGCCCGGTGTCCAGAAACTGGTCGAGCACGGTGATGACCGCCTCGGTCGGGATGTCCTTCATCATGGTGCCGCCATAGCTGCTGGCGCAGATGCAGGCCAGCGGGTCGGCCCAAGGGCCGAACTTCGACGGTTCGGTCGGTCCGAACAGCGAGATCAGTGGGGTGCCGGCGGCCCCGAACAGGTGGCCCGTACCGGTGTCGTTGGCGACCGCAACGGTCAGCCGCGCCGCCATGGCGTACAGCACCGGGATGTTGGGAAACCGCCGCTTGCCGTCCACGATGTCACAGCCGGGCATGAGCACCCCGGGCACGCCGGCGACGATCTCATCGAACCAGCGCATCTCGGCCGGCCCCATCAGGAAGACGGGCACGCAGCCCTTCGCCGTCGCGTGATTGGCCAGCGCGATATAGCGATCGAGCGGCCAGATCCGCTCCGGCCCGTTTGAGCCCGTGCCGAAGCCGACATAGCGGGGGCCGTCGGGCAACAGGCGCGCGGCCTCGGCGACCGCGTCCTCCGGAAAGGGAATGAAGCCGCTGGGGTCCGCGGGGCGGCCGGTATCGATTTCGACCATCTCGACATAGCGGGTGACCCAGTCGGTCGGGCGTTTGTGCCCGATCTTCAACGTGCCCGTCGTCAGGAAATAGCCGGGCGCACAGGTGATGTAGCGGCGATAGCGCATGAACGCCCGTGCCATCGCCAGGCGCACGATCTTGCTGCGCATGTCATAGACGATGTCAAAGCGCGGCAGCGCCCGCAGCTTTTTGATCGCATGAAAGAACGGCTTCTCGATCTCGGCATGGGCCAGCACCTCGTCGACATAGTCGCGGGTCAGATCGCGCAAAATGTTGGCGTAGGTCGTGCGCTCATGCACCACCCAGGTCACGTGACTGTTTGGATAGGCCCGCTTCAGGGCGCGCAGGAATGGAAACTTGTAAACCGCGTTGCCGAGCGACTCCACCGAGTCGAGCACGGCGATGCGCGGCCCGTCCGGGCCATACTCTGTCATATCCGTTCCGACTAAACGTCCAGCAGCAGGCGCTGGGGATCCTCGATTGCTTCCTTGACCCGCACCAGGAAGGTCACGGCCTCGCGCCCGTCGATGATGCGGTGATCATAGCTCAACGCCAGATACATCATCGGGCGCAGCGCGATCTGGCCGTCGATGCCCACCGGCCGTTCCTGGATCTTGTGCATGCCCAGGATCGCCGACTGCGGCGGGTTCAAGATCGGCGTCGACATCAGCGAGCCGAAGACGCCGCCATTGGAGATGGTGAACGTGCCGCCGGTCAGATCGGCCATCGAAAGCTTGCCGTCGCGCGCCTTGCGGCCCAGCCCGTTGATGGTCTCTTCGACACCGGCGAAGCTGAGCTGGTCGGCATCGCGAACGACCGGCACCACCAGCCCGTTGGGCGAACTGACAGCGACGCCGATGTCGTAATAGTTCTTATAGACGATGTCGGTGCCGGTCGTTCGCGATGCCGACGGCAGTTCCTTCAACGCGCCGACGCAAGCCTTGGCGAAGAACGACATAAAGCCCAGCCGCACGCCGTGCTTTTTCTCGAACGCATCGCGATACTGGTTGCGCAGCGCGATCAGCGCCGACATGTCGACCTCGTTGAACGTGGTCAGCATGGCGGCCGTGTTCTGGGCCTGCTTCAGCCGTGCCGCGATGGTCTGGCGCAGCTTGGACATGCGCACGCGCTCTTCGCGGTCCTTCTGGGGCCTGGGCTCGGCCGACGGCCGGTCAAAGGCCGGCAGCTCGATGGTGGCACCCGGGCCGGAGCGTGCGCCGCGCGCGTCCAGCGCCTTTTGCACATCTTCCTTCAAGATCCGGCCATCCTTGCCGGTGCCCTGAACGTCGCCGGTGCCAAGCCGCTGTTCCTGCATCAGCTTGGCGGCCGCCGGCATGGCGATATCGCTCGCCTTGCCGTCGCCGGCCGGCTGTGCCTCGGCGGCAGGTGCTGGATCGGGTTTTGCGGGTTCCTTCGCGGCGGTTTTCTCGGCTTTGGCAGGCTGTGGGGCCGCCTGACCGTCGCCCTCGGCGATCGAGCCCAGGACAGCGCCGACCTCGACCGTGTCGCCTTCGTCGACCTTGATGTCGGTCAGCACACCTGCCTCGGCGGCGTTGACCTCCAACGTCACCTTGTCGGTCTCCAACTCGACGATGGCTTCGTCCTTGTCGACCGGATCGCCCGGCTTTTTCAGCCACTGCGCGACCGTCGCCTCGGTAACCGATTCACCCAGCGTGGGGACCGTGATCTCGATGCTCATGGCGTCCTGCCCCTCATCAATCGTCGCTCGCGAACGGCGCTTGGCCGGTCACGCGGCGGCCAGGGCGGCATCGACCAGCGCCGCCTGTTCTTTCAGATGCCGCCGCAGCAGCCCGGTCGCCGGTGCCGCCGCGTCTTCCCGGCCGGCATAGATCGGCCGCTTGGTCTTGTGATCGATCTCGTGCAACAGCCGTTCGATCCGGCGATCGACGAAGTACCAGGCGCCCATATTCTCCGGCTCTTCCTGGCACCAGACCACGTCGGCATTGGGGTACTTGACCAGCTCTTCCTTCAACGCCTTGGCCGGGAACGGGTAGAGCTGTTCCAGCCGGACCATGGTCACGTCGTCGATGCCGCGCTCGTCGCGTTCCTTCTTCAGGTCGTAATAGACCTTGCCGGAACACAGGACGACCCGGCGGATCTTCTCCGGCGCGGCCAGCTCGACATCCTCGTAGAGCACCCGGTGAAAGCTCGACTGTTCGGCGAACATGTCGATGGACGAGACGCATTCGCGGTTCCTGAGCAGGCTCTTGGGCGTCATGACGATCAAGGGCTTGCGGAACTCCCGGCGCTGCTGGCGCCGCAGCACGTGGAAGTAATTCGCAGGCGTGGTCGGATAACAGACCTGCCAGTTGTCGCCACCGGACATCTGCAGGAAGCGTTCAAGCCGCGCGGAGGAGTGCTCCGGCCCTTGGCCCTCAAAGCCGTGGGGCAGCAGGCAGACCAGGCCCGACATGCGCAGCCATTTGGCCTCGGACGAGGAAATGAACTGATCGAAAATGATCTGCGCCCCGTTGGCGAAATCGCCGAACTGGGCCTCCCACAGGACCAGGGCGTTCGGCTCGGCCAGCGTGTAGCCATACTCAAAGCCCAGCACGCCGAATTCCGACAGCGGGCTGTCATGGACCTCGAACAGGGCCTGGTCGGGGCTGATATGGTTCAGCGGAATGTGCCGCTGCTCATTGTCCTGATCGATCAATACCGCATGGCGCTGCGAGAACGTGCCGCGGCCGGAATCCTGGCCCGACAGGCGGACAGGTACGCCCTCGGCCAAGAGGGTGCCGAAGGCCATGGCCTCGGCGGTCGCCCAGTCAAACTCCTGGCCGGTCTCGAACATCTTCTGCTTGGCCTTGAGCTGGCGCTTGATCTTGGAGTTGATGTTGAAGTCCGCCGGATAGCTGGTCAGTGCCTTGCCGACCGCCTGCAGCTCCTTGCCCGCAACGGCGGTGGTGCCGCGCCGGTCGTCCTGGGTGGCCGTGGTCAGGCCGGACCAGACACCACCCAGCCAGTCGGCCTTGTTGGGTTTGTAGCCTTCCGACGCCTCGAAGTCGCGCTCAAGGTCCTGCATGAACGCGTCGACCATGGCGTCGGCTTCGCCCGGCTTCAGGACCCCCTCATCCT
>JBCBSH010000023.1:0-31521 GCA_039819285.1 Pseudomonadota bacterium | reverse complement strand
CATCCCCTCCGACGGCGGGCGGCCCTCATGGGCCGCCTGCAGCAGTTCGGCTATCTCCGGCGCTGATACAGTCCGCGGGTTGTAGGCAAGTGTCGCGACTGTCTCTTCCGCCGCGCGCGCGAGGCCGTCGGCGGGCATTCCCAGTTCGCGCAAGGTTCGAGGCGCGCCGATGCGGCCGGCCAAGTCGAAGATACCGGCGGCGGCATCCTCGACGCCGAGCGCTCGTCTGATGGCATCTATCGCCTTCGGCGCCGCGGCCGCATTGTAGGCGACGACATAGGGCAGGATGACGCTGTTCGATTCGCCGTGGGGCACGCCGAAATGGCCGCCCAGCACGTGGCAGATGCGATGGTGCAGCGCGATGCCGACCATGGTCACCAGCAGACCGCCGAGAAAGCCGCCATAAAGCGCGTGCTCACGCGCCTTGAGGTCATCCGGCCGCTCGATACTGCCAGGCAGCCCGATCGAAAGCGCCTCGATGCAGCGTTCCGCCAAGTCGGCGGCAATCGGATTGGCTTCCTTGGGGTAAAGCGCCTCGACCGCGTGGGCGAGGCAGTTCATGCCCGTGGTCGCGGTCAGGCCTGCTGGCAGATCTATCGTAAGCGCGGGATCGTAGATCACCGTCTTCGGCAAGGCGGCCGCGTCGCGCCAGGTGCGTTTTTCGTGGCCGATCTTCATGCCGTAAATCGGCGTCATCTCAGACCCCGAATAAGTCGTCGGGACGGCGACTATGGGCCGGCCCGTGCGCACCGTGATCACCTTACCCAGGCCCAGCGTCGAACCACCGCCAAAGGGCACGACGGCATCGGCCCCTAGGGCAGAGAAGCGTTCCAAGGCTGCCTCGGCGACCGGCTGCGGGCAATGCGGCTCGGCCCCGTCGAACACGCCGACCAGCCGCTCGCCCAGCGCCTGCTGCAGCGGCCCCAGCCGGTCGGTCGCCCCTTTCGTGCAGGCAATCATGGCCCGACTGGCGCCCAATCGCTCGATCTCGTCGCCCAGTCGGCCGATCTCGCCGACGCCGAAGACCGCGCGCGCCGGCATGACCTGGAACAGGAATTTCATCGCATAGCCTCCCGCGTTCAGGAATGCCGGGCCGAGGCCGCGAACGCAAGCTGGAAGATGCGTGGAGGCTCTAAGGCCTAACCGGCGGCGGCAGACGCTCGAAGAGGCGGCGGCGTTCTTCCGGCGTCAACTCGATCGCCAACTGCAGCAGCCCTTCCTGGATAACCTCCTGAACCTGATCGGTGTACTGCCGAACCTCGGCGAACGCGGCGCGTGCCGCGTCCTGGTTGTAAGGATCGGCCAGCAGCGCACGCCCGGCAGCGTCGCGCGCGCGCTGAAGGTCGGGCAAGATGACACGCATCCGCTCGCCGCTTTCGCGCACGATAGTCCTGGCCTCGTCACGCGCCTCAAGAGGCAGATGGTCAACGACCTGCCCCCAGTCCACGCGTGGGGAACCCCGGTCGAAGGGCCGTCGGCCGTCGTCCAGATAGCCCCTGGTCGCCTGACCGAGGACAAATGCGACGATGAACAGGTTGAGCGCGACCGACGCAACCAGGGCGATCGTTTTCCAGCGCCCTTTGCGGCGCCGTCGATGGGGCTTTTCTTCCGGTCGTTCAGTTGGCGCCGACGGATCTGTCATTCAACAACCTCCACCGAACCGAAGCCAAGATAGTCGGCGGCATAGACCGTCGTGCCACCCAGCCAACCGTCGAAGGTGTCCGGCGATACACCGACACCGACCACCAGCCCCATCACCAGGGACGCAGCCAGCGCGACCGACGGCCACCCCAGCCGCCGCCGGCGGCTGGTGCCTGCAAGCGATACGACATTGTCCGGCGGCAGTGTGGCAACAGCCTTGGCAAAGATCCTATCGGCCAAATCGGGGCTTGGTTCAGGAACGGCGGCCGTGTCCAACAGGCCGTCAAGCGCTCGGGCCTCGGCCCAATGGGCCTGCGCAACGGGGTCGCGGTCGATCATTCGGCGCGCCTCGCCGGCGGCAGCCTGGTCTGGCCAGGCCTCCAGATCAGCCCCCCACCGGTCCAGCCAGTCAACGATCCGATGGCCGCCGCGTCCGTCGGGCGCGCCGGCCGGGCCGGTATCCGTCCGATCCTTGCCATCCGCGTTCATGCGACCTTCTCCTTCATCTGCGCAATATCAGCCGCCAGCAGCTTCTTCAACTCGCGTCGCGCGCGACCCAACAATGATTCGACGGCCCCTACCCCCGTACCCAGGACCTCGGCAGCCTCGGCCTGGCTCAGACCCTGATAGTGGCACAGCACCAATGCCAGCCTTTGCCGTTCCGGCAGTGCCTCCATGGCAGTGCGCACCTTGCGGTCCAGATCGGCCCGCGCTGCCGCCTGCTCCGGGTTCGGCTCGGCGCTTGCCACGTCGGCGGCGGCATCCAGATCCGTCTGCGGGCGCCGTTTGCGATGCCGGTCGATGCATTGATTGACGGCAATGCGATAAATCCAGGTCGTCGGCTTGGCCTCTGGCTTCCAGCCCGCTGCCGCCTGCCAGACCTTCAGGAAGGTGTCCTGCGCGGCGTCTTCGGCCTCTGACCGATCGCCCAACTGGCGATAGCAAAAGGCCGTCACGGCCGCCAGATGCCGGTCCAGCAACAGGCGAAAGGCCGGTGCATCGCCCGTGGCGATCCGGCCCATCAGCACGTCGTCGGACGGCTGTCGATCCAATCCAGACCTCGCCTGTGGCCTTCCGCCAGGGATGGCGGGGACGGCCAAGGCCGCCCCCGCGCAAAGATGACAGCCTACCGCCGAGGGGGGCGTGCGTTAAGCAGTTCATCTTCAGTCAGGACACCGTCGCCGTTTTCATCGGCATTCTCGAACATCCTGCCTTCGCGGCCGCCCAGATCGTCCTGGGTAAGCTGGCCGTCGCCGTCTTGATCGATACGGGCGAACATTTCCGCTGCCCGTTCGGCCATGCGCTCAGCGGCTCGCGCCTCGGCGGCGGCCTGAAACTCGGCCTCGTCGATCACGCCGTCGCTGTTGGTATCCGCCTCGTTGAAGCGGGCCGTCCGCAAGGCCTCTATTTCCTCGACCGTGATCTGGCCGTCGCCGTTGGTGTCAAATCGCTCCATCAACATTGTCACGCGATCTTCCGCGGAGCCGCGATGGCCGTGACGATGACCGTCGCGGTCGCCATCGCCCTGGGCCAGGGCGACACCGCCGACGGCCACGGATCCGATCAAAGTCGCTAAGATCAAAGAACGTTTCATTATTCCACTCCGTTGGGGGCAAGCACGGCTCCACGCCATGCCGATAGCCCTTTCAACGGGGGTGGCCGGAAAACCCGTCGCGGATTGCCTAAGATTCTGTTTCCGAATGCCGCGGGCGAGGCTCAACCCGCCGCCGATAGACCATCTGCGGCCGCGACAGTCCGCGCAGATTGCGCGCGCCGATCAGTTCGACCTGTTCGGGTACGTGCTCTGCGATGGCACCCGAGACCAGCACGCGATCGCCGATTTCGGAGCAGAGCCGTTCCAGCCGGCTGGCCAAGTTGACGGCCGGGCCGATCACCGTGAAGTCCAGCCGGCGCGCGGCACCGACATTGCCGAAGCTGACATCGCCAAGATGCATGACGATACCGATCTCCAGATCCTCCTGGTCCGCACCCGTCTCTTCGTTCCACGCGTCGATTGCCGCCCCTGCCTCGTCGGCGGCTGCCATGGCCGCCACGCAGGCCGCCGGGGCGCCACCCTCGATATCGGTCGGAAAGATCGCCAGCACCCCGTCACCAATGAACTTGATGACCTCGCCCCCATGCGCCTGCACCGGCGATATCACCTTGTCGTAGTAAGCGTTCAGCACCGCGATCAGGCGATCACGCGGCAACCGGTCGGAAAGGGCCGTATAGCCGCGCAGATCGACCAGCCAGATGACGGCCTCTAGCGTTTCCCCGCTGCCGCGGGCGATCTCGCCGGTCAGGATCCGTGCACCGGCGCGCGGCCCGACATAGGTATCGAGCAAATGGGCCGTGGTCTCGCGCAGATTTCGGTTTTCGAGTGTTTGGGTCGTCGCCGTCAGCTCGCGCTCAATGAGCACGAGTTCGCCGGTGGAAAAGCCACCGGGTCGGTCCGTCGTCCAAGTAGCGGTGACGCCGCCGATGATGCCGGCCGATGTCGCCATGGCGACATAATCCGTGGCGCCCATCGCCCGCATCTCGTCGAGCACGCCAAGATCGTTCAACTCGTCAGACCGCTCAAGCCGGCGACGGATGCCGGCATAGCCGTCCTCGAAAAACAGCCTGTAGGGACTACGGTCGTAAAGCCCGTGCTCGACCATGATACGCCGCCCCTCGACCTCGACCGTTTCGTCAGTCTGGCGCGTCCAACGATAGCTGAACCCGGTAAACTCGGGATGCAAAGTGGTCAGAGCGATGTTGGCACGCAGCAGAGGCACATCGGCAGCCAGCAGGCGCCGGAACAGGGCATCGGAGACGCCGCGCGTGTCCGATGCCGGCGCCTCGTCGATGAAATGCCGCCCGAGAATGGGCGTCCATGGGCGGTCGGTCACGGCTGTGCGTCTCTTGGCGCTGTCAGATCAACCGGCTGAGAGGTACTTGATGAGACCGTCGACATAACTGTCCCAGCCCGCGTCATGCATGTCTCTGCTCTCCTGCTTGGCGAAGCCGGAATGGCTGAGCTGGAGCGCGGTGCCGTCCGAATGGCGGGCGAAGCGGACGTCGATCTCGGTTACCTCGCCGTCGGAGTTCCACTCCCAACTATAGGTCAGCCGCTCGTTCGGCACGACGCGGGAGAAGGTGCCTTCGCTGCGTGCTGTAAAATCCGGCGTGTCCATAATCAGACGGTAATGGCCGCCGGCACTGGGGTCGATATCCATCGACGTGGCCGGAGGGATGACCGTGTCGGATGCGGTCCAGGCCTCATAAACGCGTTCAACCGGAAACGGCAGCAAATACGACTTCGCAATCGGCTTGACCATGGTCGCCCCCAATCAGGAGTAAGCATACTAGCATGCCGGCTGCCTCGCGGGCCTGTCGAGGAACGCCCTTGTCGTAACCCCTTTGAATCGCCACCTGAAATTATCCGACAGCAACCGCCAAAGCCGCCCGATGCCAACCGCAATTCCTCTCCAAAGAAGTGTGCTGCGCCTGTCCGGCGAGGACCGTGTCGAGTTCCTGCAAGGCCTGACCACCAACGATGTCGCGCTGGCCGGCCCCGACCGTTCGATCTATTCGGTCTTTCTGACACCCCAGGGCAAGTTTCTGCACGACTTCCTGATCGTCGCGACACCGGACGCGCTGCTGATCGATCTTGACGGCGATGCGGATTTGCGGGCCGACCTGTTACGTCGACTCAAGATGTACAAACTGCGATCCAAGGTCGTGATCGAGGATGTCAGCGACCAGTGGGCGGTGGTCGCGCTGATCGACGACGAGGCGCTGGACACCGTCGGATTGCCCGCCGAGGCTGGCGCGACGGCAGAGTATGAAGGCGGCTACGCCCTTGTCGACCCGCGCACGCCTTCTTTAGGCGCGCGGTTGATGCTGGCCGCCGACACGGCGCAAGGCGTTGTCGATGGTCTGGCCGTTGCAGCCGGTAACGCCGACACCTACGACCATTTGCGCCTGTCGCTGGGCGTGCCCGACGGCCCCCGTGATCTGGAGCGCGAGAAGTCGAACGTTCTGGAGGCAACGCTGGATCAGTTGAATGGAATTTCCTGGACCAAGGGGTGCTACATGGGCCAGGAGTTGACCGCGCGCGTCCACTATCGCGGGCTTCTGAAAAAACGGTTGGTGCCGGTCGAACTGGATGGTCCAACACCGAGTGCAGGAAGTGACCTCACGCAGAATGGCCGGGTCGTGGGCGGGCTGCGCAGCACGGCTGGCGAGATCGGCCTGGCCCTTTTGCGGCTCGATGCATTGAAGCAGCAGGAGCCGATCGTGGCAGGCGCCACCAAGGTAACGCCTCGTCAAGCGGTTTGGGAGAGGGGCTGAGCCCCGTCAGCTTCGACCATCCGGCTCCGGCCGCAGGAACCGGATGACCATTTCCTCGGCCTCGACCCGCCTTTGTTCGAGCCACGCGTCGGTGATCGCGCAGCCGAAAACGGTGCTTAGCGTGTGGCGATTGGACAGCGGGAAGTAAAAAAGCGACGCGATCGTGATGTAGAGCTCAATCGGATCGACGTCCGGGCGGAAGACGCCCTCGTCCGCACCGCGCCGCAAGACCTTGCGCAGCTCCTCAATCAAAGGGGACTGGATCTCGCTGACATCCTCGATTCGACGGATCGCCGTACCGCCGCGCAGATTCTCGGTATTCAGCATCGAGATGAACCAGGGCGCGGACCTGAAATGGTCGAGCGTGAAGCCGACCAGCGCCCGGATGGCGGCTTCGGGGTCCTTGCTTTGCAGGTCCAAGGTGCGCTCGCCGGCGCGGATCTGGACATAGGCTTCACGCAGGGCGGCGGTGTAAAGGTCCTCCTTGTCGCCGAAATAGCTGTAGATCAGCGGCTTGCTGACCCCTGCCCGTTCGGCGACGTTGTCGATGCGGGCGCCTGCGTGGCCAAATTCGGAGAATTCGACCAGGGCTGCATCGAGGATGGCGCGTCGGGACCGTTCGGCGTTTCGCTTGGCTTTTGGCCCAACCGCCTGTCGTTCGGCGCCGGCGCGTGTCACGACCGGTCCCCGCCACCGCCAAACAGGCGCGAGGCAAGCGCCCGTACCGACGGAATGGACATGGCGATCGTCGCGACAATCAGCACGACGAAGACCGCCGAGATTGGGCGCGTGAAGAAGGGCGTCAGATCCCCGTCGCTCAGCATCAGTCCGCGCCGCAGGTTCTTGTCCAGCAAGGACCCGAGAATGATGCCCAGCACCAGGGGCGCCATCGGATACTTCATCTGGCGCAATACAAAGCCGAGGAAGCCGAATGCGACCATGACCCAGACATCGAACAGACGCTGGGTCAGAGCGTAAGGCCCGATCACGCAGAGCGTGAAGACGATCGGCATCAGGATTTCGCGCGGTACGCGCAGGATTAGGATGAACAGCCGTGTCAGGGTCAGACCGAACACGCCGATGGCCAACATGGCGAAGGTCAGCATGATGGCGACTGAATAGATGAAATCCGGCATCTCGACCATGATCATCGGGCCCGGCCGGATGCCGTGGATGAACAGGGCGGCGATCAAGACGGCCGCCGGTGCCGAGCCGGGCACGGCCAACGTCAGGGCGGGGATCAAGGCGCCGGGCACGACCGCGCTGTTGCCGGTTTCGGCGGCGGTCAGTCCCTCGGTCGAGCCCTTTCCGAACATCTTCCTCTCGCGGCTGCGCCGACGCGCGGCGGCATAGGACGCCCAGGCGCCGATATCCTCGCCGACGCCTGGAATGATGCCGATCATGGTGCCGATGACGCCGGATCGGCCGATGGTGAACTTGTACTTCCACAAGTCCGACAGCCGGGGCAGGACCCGGTCCTGGTCCTTGCGCTTGGCGACGAGCTTGGCCTTGGCGCGCCACATCACGGTCAGCACCTCGGCAAAACCGAAGGCCCCGACCATCGCCGGGATCAGGCCGATGCCGCCGTTGAGGTCCTGAATGTCGAAATTGAACCGGACATGGGCGTGGATGCCCTCGCTGCCGATCATCGCCACCATCAGACCGAGCAGACCGGCGATGTAGCCCTTCAACGGGCTGGTCTCGGCGGTCAGTTGGCCGGAGATGACGATGCCGAAGACCGCCAGCCAAAAGAACTCGAACGAGCCGAAACTCAGGGCCGCCCGCGCGAGCAGCGGCGCCAACAGGACCAGAAGGATAATGCCGACCAACGTGCCCAAGACCGACCCCGACGTCGCGAGCGCCATGGCGTAGCCGGCGCGTCCCTGCTGGGCCAGCGGATAACCGTCCAGCGAGGTCGCGGCACTGGCCGGCGTGCCGGGGATGTTGAGCAGGATGGCACTGCGCGAGCCGCCATAGATGGCGCCGACATACATGCAGATCAGCACCAGGATCGCCGTGTCGCGATCCAGCGTGTAGGTCAGCGTCGTCAAAAGCGCGACGCCCATGGTCGCGGTCAGGCCCGGCAGGCTGCCGACGAAAATGCCCAGCAGCGTCGCCCAGGCGACGTTGAAGACCGTGCCGAATGAGGCCAAGCCGGTAAAGGCGGTTCCGAGTGCAGCCAAACCTTCCATCAGGGCAGCCTCACGAGAAAGCCATAGCGGAACAGCGCCGATGTCGCGCCCGCCGTGGCGAGGGCGAAGACGAGCGCGATCATAGCGACTTTGACTTTTCCGGCGCTGGTTCCCGAACCGGGCCAAGTAAAGATCAGGATGAACAGGCCGACATAAAGCGCGGTGGCGACAAAGAAGGGCAGCCAGCCGACCAGCACGAGCGCGTAGACGGCGCTGAGACCTGCAGTGGCCGCCATGCGGCCCCAGGATTCACCGCCGTCGGTGGGGGCCGGCTCGACCGCATCCGCCCGCGCGCGCCGGGCGGCGCCGACGAACAGCAATGTCGCGCAAAGCATCATGGTCGCGCCCAGGATCATCGGCAGCAGGCCGGGGATACTGGCCGGATGGATCTGCCGGATCTCCAAACGATCCATGGTGTAGCCGCCGACCAGCATGGCGACACCCAACGCAAACAGCACGACCGCCGTTATGCGGTCTGCCGTGGCGGAGTCTAAACTCACGGTAAACGCGTCCTAGGTACCGGCGGGTCGAAACCGCGCGCAGTGGCGACCCTCATGGCCCGCAAAGCACAGGCCGAATGCGCCGCGCGGCCGAGTTCGCTCGAACCGCGCGGCACCCCCGGACCCTATTCTTCGGGGCAGTCGATGCCGATTTCCGACGGATCGACGACCGCCTCGCCACGCGCCACCCGGGCACAGGCTTCGAAGATCACCACCGGCATGGCCACGTCGCGCGCCGCGTCACCAAAGCTCGGCGCAAACACGGCGCCGCGATCGGACGCGTAAGCCTGCAACTCAGGAGCCGTCATGACATGGTCCTGCCAGACCTGCTCCACTGTGTCGTACACCTCCTGCGGCGCGCCAACTGGGATGAAGACGCCGAAATAGTCGGCCGCGATCGGCATGTCGGGAATCCACTCCGTGATCGGCGGGATCGGATCGATGCCCTCAACCACCAGCGGCTGGTCGGACAGCACGGCGAGCGCTCGCAATTGACCAGCCCGGATCATTTCCGTCTGCTCCACCGCGAGCTGGGTTGTCGCAGCAACTTCACCGCTGGCGGCCGCGACCACGGCCGGGTTGCCACCGTCATAGGTAATCATCCGGGCGCCGAAATCGCCGCCGGCCGCCTCGCGGATGCCTGCCAGCGCCATGCCGCCGGAGGAGTTCACGCCAGCCGTCCCAACGGTGACTTCGTCGCCGCGCATGGCCTCCAGCAGCTCACCGAAATCGGCGTAGGGCGCATCGGCATTGACGCTGACGACGGGCACGTTGGCGACATGCAGGAAGATGGCGTAGTCGTCGATCGAGGTGTCTTCGATCAGGCCCGTGACGGCGTAGGTCGCATTGTTGGCAATGGCATTGGCGGTCCAGGTATAGCCGTCGCGCGGGGCGTCCAAGGCGGCCTGGGTTCCGATGGAACCAGATGCGCCAGGCTGGTTAACGACAACAATCTCAGTGCCGAGTCCCTGTTCCAGAAGCGGCGCGACAACGCGCGTCACCTGGTCGGTCGACCCGCCGGCGGACCAGGGCACGATGATGTTAATCGGGCGATCCGGTTCCCACTGGCTCATGGCCGGCGAGGCGGCAAGCGCCAGTGCTACGGCGGGCATCGCGAGGATAGCGGCTTTACTGATAGTCACGAGATCTCCTCCCCTTAGGTTTGTTACCTACTAGTTGGTAACTTTTGAACGCGCGGGCTGTCAAGGTCGGCGCAACGCCCCCCCAAACAAAGCAATCCGGCGATGGGCGCGCGGCGCTTAGAGCAAGCTGGCGCGCTTTTTGTAGCTGTCAGGCACCGCCGCATCGGTGCCGAAAAAGGCGTGCTTGGACATGTCGGGCGAAAAGCGGCTGGCCTCCGGTCGACGTCCGAGCGCCTCGGCGACGGCGCGGATGTGGTGCGGACCGGCGCCACAACAGACACCGAGATAGTTGACGCCCATCGCATAGGCCGCCGTGGCGAACTCCGCCAGTTCGTACCTATTGCACGTGAACGGGTCGAGCGCGACGGGGAACGGCCGATCATCGGGAATGCAATCGCAACCCGGATCGCGCAGGCTTTGGAAGGTCGGCATCGCATCGGTCGTACGATAAGGCACTGGCAGGGCCGCCACCGGACATGAAACCGCATCGCGAATGCCCTTCAGCAGCGGCAACATGCTGTTCGGCCCGCGTATGCAGTTAACGCCGACCACGTCCGCGCCTGCCCCTTCCAGCATGCGGCAGGTCTCGTTCAGGTCTACGCCGTCCATCGAGGCCGCGTGGGCATGGACCGCCATCGTTACGACCATGGGCACGCCCAGCGCCTTGCAGGCCTCGACCGCGATCATCGCCTCGCCGGTGAAAGAGAAAGTCTCCGCGATCACCAGGTCCGGGCTGAACTCCGCCGCCCAAGCCAGTTGCTCGTCAAAGATGGCCCGCACTTTTGCGTGCGTCTCCGGGTCGTCGGCCTCGAAGATGTTGGTGTTGCAGATGTTCGCGGCCAGCAGGGTGCCGGTCTCGTCCGCGACATCCTTGGCGATCTGCAGGGCTTGGCGGTTCAGCGGCTCCAGCACCTCCTCCATGCCGATCAGCCGCAGCTTTTCGCGATGGCCGTAATAGGTGAACGCCTCGATGATGTCGGAGCCGGCGCGCGCGAACTCGACATGAAGCTGGCGCACGGCGTCGGGATTTTCGAGCACGACAATCGGCACGAAGGCGCCGGCTTGCAGAAAGCCGCGTCGCTCAAGCTCGAACAGATAGCCCTCGGCGCAGATCACCGGCCCGTCGGCCAAGCGCTGCATCAAGCCTTGATCAGAAGCGTTTGCTGACATTCCATTCCTCCCAAACCGAAGGCGGCTGCACTGTTTCTCGCGCCAAAAAACTCTGTCAGCGAAGCGCAATACGCGGCAAGGAAAATCGTGCGCGTAGCCGCGATCAGCCGCGCATTCGACTGCCTTCCGGGTCGAACAGCGGGGCATCAAGCCGGCATGCCGCGCGCCGATCGCCAAGGACCTCGATTTCGAAGCCGCGGCTTGCGCCGGCCAAGCCGGCTGGAACATAGCCAAGGGCGACAGAGGCCTCCGACCAATGCGCATAGCCGCCCGACGTGACCCAGCCGACCACCGCGCCGTCGTGCCAGATTGGCTCATCGCCGATGACATCGGCGTCGGCCGCATCGACGGTGAAGGAGACGAGTTGGCGTTCAGGGCCCGTTTCGCGCGCCGCCAGTACGGCATCACGGCCAATGAAGTCGCCCTTTGCCGGCTTGACAAACCGGTCGAGGCCCGCCTCGGACGGCGTATAGATTGGCCGGTATTCTCGCGCCCATGAGCCGAACGACTTGTCGAGCCTGAGACTGTCCAGCGCGCGGCCGCCGAACAGGCGCGGGCCCAAGTCCCGACCCTGGTCCATCACCAGATCGAACAGCCCTGCCAAGTAAGCTGGTTCGACCCAGATCTCGTAGCCGAGATCGCCGGTGAAACTGAGCCGTCCGACAAGCGCCGGGAACGGACCGAGATCCATGCGCCGGATGGCCATGAAGGGAAAGGCCTCGGTCGAGACATCGTCCGTCGTTAGTCGCGCAAGCAGTTTGCGCGCATTTGGCCCCGCGATCGACAGACCGGTCAGCGACAGGCCGAGCGGCTCCAGCATCACGCCGCGTTGCGGATGATGGCTCAGGAACCATCGCATATGGTACTGCTCGGCCACGCCGGAACCGAAAACGTAGAAGGTGTCCGGCCCCGTCCGCGCGACGGTGAAATCGCCAATCAGGCGGCCTGCCGCGTTCAACATCGGCGCCAGCACGATGCGCCCTTCGGTCGGCATGCGGTTGGTGAGCAAGTGGTCGAGCCAGGCCTCCGCCGCTGATCCGCTGACACGGTACTTGGCGAAGTTGCTCGTCTCGATCAGGCCGACGCCGGTACGCACGGCGCGCACTTCATCGGCCACGGATGCAAAGGCGTTGGAGCGTTTGAAGGTCACGTCTTCGATCGGGTCCGCACCGTCGGGCGCGAACCACAGCGCGTGTTCGATGCCGTAGGCCGCGCCGAAAACCGCGTTTTGGGCCTTCAGACGGTCGTAGATCGGCGTTGTGCGGAGCGGCCGGGCGGCCGGCAACTCCTCGTTCGGGAAGGTGATACGAAAGCGGCGGGAATAGTTCTCACGCACCTTGGCGTTGGTGTAGGCGGGTGTCGCCCAGTCGCCGAAGCGGGCCACATCCATGCCCCAGACGTCGAAGCCAGGATCGCCGTCGATCATCCAGTTGGCCAGAGCCAGCCCGACGCCGCCCCCTTGGCTGAAGCCGGCCATCACACCGCACGCGACCCAATAGTTGCGCAAGCCCCTTATCGGCCCGACCAGCGGGTTGCCGTCAGGCGCGAAGGTGAACGGCCCGTTGATGATCTGTCTGATGCCGGCGGTCTCGAACGGCGGAAAATGCTGAAAGCCGACTTCAAGCGAGGGCGCTATGCGGTCAAGGTCGGGCGTCAGCAGCTCGTGCCCGAATTCCCACGGCGTCGACTTCTCGGACCAGGGCACGCCGGCACGCTCGTATGTGCCCATCAGCATGCCCTTGCCTTCCTGGCGGAGGTAGATCTCGCCCTCGAAATCGATGACGCCCATGACCTCCTTGCCGGTTGCCTGGTTGTAGGCGACGACCTCCGCCATATCGTCTGTCAGAATGTACATGTGCTCCATCGCCAGGACCGGCAGCTCCAGCCCGACCATGCGACCGACCTCCCGCGCCCAAAGGCCGCCCGCATTGACCACATGTCCGGCGCGGATCGTGCCCTGCTCCGTCACGACATCCCAACTTGCGTCCGGTTGCTGGATCAGCTCCACGACGCGGTTTTGGCGATAGATCTCCGCGCCATAGTGGCGGGCGGATTTGGCGTAGGCATGCGTCACGCCGGCAGGATCGAGGTGCCCTTCCAGAGGGTCATAGAGCGCGCCTACGATGTGCCTCTTGTCGATCAGCGGCATCATCTCGGCCGCCTCGTCCGGACCGATCAGCTCCGTCTGCATGCCCAGATAGCGGCCCTTGGCATGGGCGACGCGCAGAAAGTCCAGCCGTTCCGGCGTACCTGCCGTCATCAGGCCACCCGGCAGATGCAGGCCGCAGGACTGGCCGGAGAGTTTCTCGATCTCCTTGTAAAGCTCGATCGTATAGGCCTGCAGCTTGGCAACGTTGGGATCGCCGTTCAGCGTGTGAAAGCCGCCTGCGGCGTGCCAGGTTGAGCCGGAGGTCAGTTCCGACCGTTCGACCAGCACCACGTCGTGCCAGCCAAGCTTGGCCAGATGAAACAGCACTGAACAGCCGACGACCCCGCCGCCGATTACCACCACCTGCGCCGTTGTCTTCATCGCCGTTCCATGTCTGTCCCAGCGCCATTGCCAATAGAGATCACACGCCTTGCGACCCTAAGCAGCCACAGCGCCAACGATCAAGCGCGTTCGCCCCCAGAATTCACCGATCCGGCACCTAGGACGCTTCGGCTATTTTGGCTTCTCAAATTTCGGCAGGGTTAACCAGCACAGGAAAAGGCTACCGAGAAACATGATGCTGGTCAGTAGGAAGATCGGCCAATACGCCCCAGTGGTGGCAAAAAGGGTGCCGCAAACCGTCATGCCGACCGTGCCACCCAAGAGCTGGGCCGTCATGCTGATCCCCCCGGCCTGCCCGCGCTTGTCCGACGAAACGGCGTCCATGACGTCACGCAGCGATGGCACAAACAGGATCGACACGCAGCCGCCCCAGATGATCATGGCCGGCATCAACAGCCAGTAGCTGTCCCATGTAACGGCGAGCGCCAGCCAGAGCATGGAGAGGAATGATGCCAGAAGACCACCGAGCAGAAGGGCGCGCGCACCGACGCGATCAAGGATCATCCCGGTCGGAAGCGAGGTCAGAAGCGGCGGGACCGTGCCGGCAAGCAGCATGACCCCCGCCACCATTGCCGAAAATCCGAGCCTGTCTTGAAGATAGGCCGCAATGAAAATGAACACGGCCAGCTTGCTGAACTGCGCCAGGAAGATGACAAGATTGAGCGAGCTGAACGCGCCGTTTCGAAACAGAGCCACGTCGATCAGCGGGCGCGCTGCGCGAAGTTCAAGCAGGAAGAATAGCAGCGTTATCACCACACCCGCCGCCAAGACCAGCCAGATCGCCAGATGTGTCCATCCCCAATCCGGCCCCTGCATGATCGCGAAAACCACCAAGCCGACCCCCGCCACCAACGTGACCAAACCTGGGATGTCCAATTTGACCGCCAGTTCGCGCGGCGGATCGCGCCAGACGGCCACGACTACAGCGCCAATCACAACCACGATCGGCGGATTGATCCAGAAGATCCAGCGCCACGACAGGAACTCCGCAAAAAAGCCGCCGGCGAAGGGCCCCAGCGCCAGAAAGAACGTGCCAACCGCGCCGTAAATGCCCATGGCCATGCCGCGTTGCTCCGGCGGAAAGGCATGGGTGATCATGGCCAGGGAAGCTGGAAACACGATTGCCGCGCCCACCCCCTGTATGGCCCGCGCGGCGATCAACCAGGCGCCGCTTTGGGCGAAGCCCGACGCCAAGGATGCCAGGCCGAATATGGCCAAGCCGATGATGAACAGGGTCTTGAGCCCGACAATGTCACCCAGCCGACCAGCCGCGGCGGCCAGCCCGGCGAAGACCAGCAGATACGCATTGACCACCCAATGCGATCCCACCGTCGACAAGCCGAGATCGCGGATCATGGTCGGCAGGGCGATCCCGACCACCGTCTCATCCAGGACCACAATGCCAAGCACGGTGCCCATCGCGGCCAGCACCCAGTATTTGCGGGCGTTTTCTTTGATCAATGGCATTGCGACCGAGCCAGGCTTGAAGCGCGGCGCAGGCTTACATACGGCTTTGCGGATTGCCAGCCTTTAGGAGGCGGCCGTTAGCGGTGCGCAGTACAGCGGTCGGCACAGGGCGGCGGCCCAGCCTGGCCTTCGGGCCACCGCCTCAAAAACCATTACGCTGTTAGGAGACCTAAAGCCCGAACTGGTCGCGCATCCCTTGCATGAAGGTCGCGTCGTCAGCGGCCTTTCGGTTTGCAAGGTAGATCTTGGCGTCCTCGCCGGCCGCGTAGCGCAACTGATCGGTGCCGTCGGTGGCGGCCTGATAGATGACCTCAGCGACGACGCTTGCCGGCGATGCATCCGCCATCAGGCTTTCCGCAGCACCCATGAGCTTGGCCACGATGTCCTGGTACTCCGTCAGGGTCTCATCATTGGCGAAATCGAAAGAGCGACCGTTGAAATCGGTCGCGATGGCGCCAGGCTCGACGATCTTCACCCTCACGCCGGCGGGCTGCAATTCATAGCTCAGCGCTTCGGAGAACCCTTCGACGGCGAATTTCGTGCCGTGATAGAGCGCGCCGAGCGGGAACGTGATCTTGCCGCCGATGGACGAGATGTTGACGATCACCCCGTCATGTTGAGCGCGGAAATGCGGCAACAGGGCCTTGGTGACGTCGATCAGGCCTAGGACGTTGGTGTCGAACTGGCGCCTGACCTTGTCCATCGAGAACGCTTCAAGCGGGCCATAGGCGCCGTAGCCCGCGTTGTTCACCAGAGCATCAATGCGACCGAACCTCTCGATCCCGGCATTGACGGCGGCTTCGATGGACGCGCCGTCGGTCACGTCCAGCCGGGTGACGAGAATGGTGTCGCGCGCCGTCAACTCGGTCTCACCCTCCGGCCGGCGCATCGTCGCGACCACGTTCCATCCCTTGTCGGCGAAGAGTTGCGCGGTGGCCTTGCCGATGCCGGACGAGGCGCCGGTGATCAAGATGGTCTTGCTCATGTCTTGCGTCCTGTATTGGTCTGAGGGTGTCGGTCTTCCCGATCGGCTTGCCGCCGAAGCTCACGGCGCGACACGCCGCGCCGTCATCGCCAAAATCTAGGCACGAGGGTTCAGGACCACACTCGCAAGTCGCGCCAAAGGGCTTGCCAATGCCGCCAAGGTGAACGATGGAGAAGATTGGCCCGAGCGTGCCCGGTCGTGCGGGCAGACGTTGGAACTGCCGCCGGCGCTCAGACGCCGTGATCGGCAAAGAACCGGTCGACGGCCTCCATGAGAGGGGTTCGGGTGGCGTCTTGCTCCATGAAAAGCTCGTGACGAGCGTCGCCGAACACCAGCAGGCGAGCATCGGGCATCCGCTCGACAGCCGACGCCATGGCGTGATTGTCGACAAGGGCCTCCTGACCGGCCTGCCCGATCAAGACGGGTATGTGAATGCCTTCAAGATAGCCCTTCGCGGCCATCTTTTTGGCGGTGTGAAAGGCGGCGTCCAGCCAACCCATGGTTACACCGCCGACGCGCAGTTCTGGATAGGCCGCGAAATAGTCCATCCGAACCTGATAGCGGGCCGGGTCGCCGGTCAGGACGTTGCCGTCAAACGGTTCACGGGCCGGGTCGAACGGGCCGCCACCGATCGTGTAGCGATCGCCGAGGCCGATGCGCGTGGCCAGCCACACAATCAGATGCACCAGCGCGCGGTGCAGCGGGCCTGTCCTGATGTTGATCATCGGCGCGGAGAGTGCCAGCGCGCGCACGGGCGGTCCACGATCTGCAAGAAAGCGAAGGGCGATGTGCCCGCCCATCGAGTGGGCCACCATGACGATCGGCCGCGCGCCCGCCGACGGCGCGACAACGGCGTCGAAAAAGGCTCCGAGATCGTCGAGATAGATCTCGAACCGGTCGATATGGCCCTTGTCGGTGCCGGGCAGCGGGCGCGTTGACAGGCCCTGGCCTCGCCAATCCAGGCTGAAGACGTCGAAGCCCAGCGCAGCGAAATCTCGCGCGGTCTCGTCCCACTTCTCCAGAAACTCGCTGCGGCCGTTCAACAGCAGCAGCACGCCGCGATCCTTGGCCCCGACGGCGGGCCAGCGATACCAGCGCAAGCGCGCGCCGTCGCCGAGCGTTAACCATTCGGCGGCCAGCAGATCCCGGCGGTCGGCGGATGCCTCCATTGCAATCCTTACGATTGGCGTGGGCGGTTCGCCGGTCCATACTGCCCAACGCATCTTCTAAGACCAAGACCCGTGATTTTGTGACGCCGACCGACGGCTCCTTAGCCCGCGCCTCTCATCTTCTGCCCCGGTTACCACAGGCTCGCCGGCCGTAATGGCCGCCGGCAGTCCGCCACCGACGCAAAGCCGGCTCGCGCAACTGCGTGCGGTCGCCTATCGCCGGCTAGCACTGGCGCTGGTGATCGGTGCGGTGGGCGGTGCGATCGCCGACGCCTTCCATGTTCCGCTTGCCTGGATGATCGGGGCCATGCTGGCGACCAGTGTCGGTGCCCTGGTGAAGGCACCGATCGCCGTTCCAGGTGGTTTGCGGGCCGGCATGGTGATGGTGCTGGGCATCATGCTGGGCAGCGCCTTCAACCCGGAGCTGTTGAACCAGATCGACGATTGGCTGCTGTCTCTGTCGATCCTGATCCCCTACATCCTGACCGCGATCGGGCTTTGCCTGCTCTATCTGCGCTTTGCCGCCCGCTATGACCCGGTCACCGCCTTTTTCGCCGCCGCGCCGGGCGGTTTCAACGAGATGATCATGGTCGGCGGTGCCATGGGCGGCGACGAGCGTACGATCGCGCTCAGCCATTCGCTACGTGTTCTACTGGTCGTCTGCGTCGTGCCTTTTTGGTTCGTCCTGACCCAGGGTTATGACGGCGCCAACCCTAACCGCTCGCTCGGGCCCTCCCTTGCGGAGATGGAATCGATCGATACGCTGTTCCTGATCGGCTGTGTGCTGGGGGCACCGTTGGCAAAATGGGCCAGGCTGCCGGCAGCCAATCTGGTCGGGCCGATGATATTGAGCGCGGCGATCCACCTGATCGGCCTGACCGACGACCGGCCGCCGGCCTTGCTGATCGCAGTCGCGCAAATCGTGGTCGGCTCGGCCATTGGCTGTCGGTTTACCGGTATCAGCCTCAGACAGATCGGGCGGGCCTTGGTCGTCGCGGCCGGATTGACCGTCATCCTGCTCGCAATCGCGGCCTTTTTCGCGTACCTGATCAACGCGCTGACCGGGCTGCCGGTCAATGCGCTGCTGCTCGCCTACGCCCCGGGCGGACTGGCGGAGATGAGCCTGGTGGCCCTCAGCCTCAATGTCGATGCGGCCTTCGTTGCGACCCACCACATTACGCGCATCGTCTTGATCGTCCTTTTTGCGCCGTTGGTCTTCAAGCTCTTCAGCCTGGCGACAGGCGCGGGCCGAAAACCGAGTGCCGGCACTCAGCCGCCGGCCGAAAAGCGATAGATCTTCAGCGGACCACGCAGTGACTCGGTATCACCGAACGGCAGCCAGCCCCGGCGCTCAAGAATTCCCTCAGCCGCATCCGTCGAGGTGTAGACCTCAGCAAATCCCAGCCGCGCCGCCTCGCCCTCTATCGCGGCCACAAGGGCTGTGCCCACGCCACGCCCCCGATGCTCGGGCGCGACCAGAAATGCCCCCAGCCAGGGGCCGACGCCTAACTCGCTGCCGACCGACTCTTCCTTCAACGCCGCCGTCCCCAGCAGTGTGTCGTCGGCATCGAGTGCCACCAAGGCGACCGGCAGAGTATCGCGATTGAGGCATCCGCGCAGGTCGCTGCCAGCGTCACCGGGTCCGTCCGCACCGTAGTAAGGCTGCCACTCAGCGACGAACCAATCGGTCAAGGCCGGGACCAGATCCGGCCGGTCCGCAAGAAGGACGATGCGGAGCGCGCGGTCGGTCATCGGTTTTGGCCCTATCCTCCGGCGTGGGTGGCGGACAATCCACCATCCACGATCAGCTCGGTCCCGGTGATGTATCTGGCCTCGTCGGAGGCCAGGAACAGGGCGGCATGGGCCACGTCCCAGGCGTCGCCCATATGCCCCATCGGGCAGACGGCATCGCGCTCGGCCATCATGGCCTCGCTGTCTTTGCCATAATGGGCCTTCAGCGGCCCTTCGATCATCGGCGTGCGCATCAGCCCCGGCAGGATGGTGTTCGCCCGAATGCCCTGCCGGGCGTATTGCAGCGCGACCGACCGGGTGAATTGCATCACCCCGGCCTTGCTGGACGAATAGCTGATGTAAGGGATGCTGGTCGACCGAATGGCGCCAACCGTTGAGACGGTGACGATGGCCCCCTTCCCTTGCTCAAGCATCGACGGCAGCACCGCCTTCGCGGTCAGGAACAGCCCTTTCAGATTGACGTCGACCACCTTGTCCCAATCCGCCTCGCTGGTTTCAAGCGGGCCGCCAAGCGTCAGAATGCCGACATTGTAGTGCAGCACGTCGATGCGGTCGTAATCGCCCAACACTCGGTCGACGGAGGCGGCCATGCCCTCGCCGTCGACGACGTCGGCCGCCAGTGCAAAGGCCGCGCCGCCCTCGCCTTTGATCAGATCGACTGTCTCCTCCGCCGCCGCCAGGTCGCGGTCGAGCGCGGCCACGGTGGCCCCCTCGCGCGCGAACAGCACGGCCGCCGCCTTGCCGTTGCCCCAGCCCGGCCCGCTGGACCCCGCGCCGACCACCAGCGCCACCTTGCCGGCCAGACGTCCCGCCATTTGCATCCCCCGCCCGAATTGAAACACTCTTCATGCTATGGTGAAGCACGATGCTAAGGTGAAACACGCTGGCACAAAATCACGGAGGATGACATGGTCCGAACGACGCTCACCCGCATGGCCGCCACGCTCGCGCTCGGCTGGATGCTGATCGCCGGCAATGCGCTGGCCCAGGACATCGCCGGCGCCTACGCGATGTCGGGCACCAGCCTGACGGGCGCGCCCTATTCCGGCACGACCACCATCACCCGCACCGGCGAAACCTTCGCCATCGAGCAAAACCAGGGGGGCGGCGTCCTGGAGGGCACCGGCATCCTCCATGGCGACACGCTGGCGGCGGTGTTCGTCACGGGCGGCGATTCGTTCGTGGCGATCTACGACCTGCAACCGGACGGCAGCCTGGTCGGCGAATGGACCAGCTTCGGCAGCCCCACCGTGGGCACGGAAACGTTGCAGCCTCTCGGAGGCGGTGGCGGTGGCGGTGGCGGTGGCGGCGGATCGGGGAAGTAGCGCCGAAACGATCGCATGGTGCCCGCTGCCGGACTCGAACCGGCATGGCCGAAGCCCAGGGATTTTAAGTCCCTTGCGTCTACCAATTCCGCCAAGCGGGCACGGGCGGCGAACCCTAGGGGTCGACGGCGGTTGAAGGCAAGCGCCCTGTCGCCGCCTTACGACGTCAGATGGAACGCCTGTTTGGCGCCATCGATGATGAATTGGATTGAGAGCGCGGCCAGGATGACGCCGAACAGGCGGGTCAAAACGCTCGTAACCGTGTCGCCGAGCAGCTTGTCCAACTTGCTGGAGAGCAGGAACAGAGCCATGCACATGGCCATCAGCACCACGACCACGCCCAGGACGATCGCATCGCCGACGCCGCCCTGGGTCTGCTGGCTCATCAACAGCAGGACGGTCGTGATGGCGCCTGGGCCAGCCAGAATGGGAATGGCCATGGGAAAGACCGAAATGTCGACCGGCGGCGGGTTGCCATCATCGCTCTGATCAGCGGCGGCTTGCGGTGCGGGTTGCGCGGCAGCGGCGCCAGTCGTGCCGACCGCCTGCTGCTTGCGCTGATGGATCTGATGAGCATTGTTCGACCGGCGTTTGCCCCGAAGATCGAACACCATCTCAAACGCGACCAGGAGCAGCATCAAGCCGCCGGCGATGCGAAAGGCCGACATTTCCACGCCGATGAAGCTGAGCAGGCTTTCGCCCGCCAGCGCGAACAACAACAGCACGCACAGCGCGATGATCGGCGCCTTGATCGCCATCGCCCGTTGATGGGCGGCCGGCGTGTTCGCCGTCAGCGAAATGAAGATCGGCAGATTGCCCGGCGGATCGATGATCACGAACAAGGTCGCGAAGCTGGTCAGCGCTAGTTCAAGCATGGTCGGCCGCCTTCTTGTCATTGGAAAGGTCGCGATCCTCCGGCGTGCCGCCGAGGGAGCGCATCAGGTCGCGGACCTTGTCGGCAGCGGCCTCGACGTCTGTGGTCTCCAGGCCGCGCAGCACGATGCTGACGCCGAACCGGCTGGCCGACCGCGCCGCCGCGAAATGCGGATAGCTGCCGATCGAGACGTCCGGATGGTCCGACTGGATTTCGCCCAGGCCCGGCGCCAGGATGCTTTCCGGCAAGGCGCAGGTGATCGAGACGGCTTGCATCTGCCGGCCGCCCGCCATGCGGCCCTGCAGCCCGTCGATCATCGCCTGCATGATGCGCGGCACGCCGGCCAGCACGAAGACGTTCTCGACCTGAAAGCCCGGCGCGGCGCTGACCGGATTGTCGATCAGCACCCCGCCCCTCGGCACGTTGGCCATGCGCAGGCGGGCCTCGGTCAGATCCTCCGGCCGTTCGTAGTGGCGCTGCAGCCGGCGCACGGCTTCGTCATGCCGGTCGAGTGGCACGTCAAACGCCTTGGCGATCGAGGCGGCGGTTATGTCGTCATGAGTCGGGCCGATGCCCCCGGACGTCAGCACATAGTCGAACTTGGCGCGCAGCGCGTTCACCGCACCAACGATCTCGTCCTCGATGTCCGGCACGACCCGCGCCTCCATCAGTTGGATGCCCCAGCCGGCCAGCCGTTCGGCGATGTAGGGCAGGTTGGCGTCCTTGGTCCGGCCGCTCAAAATCTCGTTGCCGATGATGACCACAGCCGCCGTGACCACACCTTGATCGCCCATACCCGTTTTCCGCACCGTTGTCAGACTCAGGCACAGCCTATAGGAAAGCGCGATGCGCTTCGCCACCCCTTTGATCGAAGGCCGGTTGATTCGCCGGTACAAACGGTTTCTGGCCGACATTGCCTTGCCGGACGGCACGGAGGTTACGGCCCATTGCGCCAATCCCGGCGGCATGATCGGGCTGAACATGCCAGGCATCGGCGCCTATCTGTCCTATCACGACAAGCCCAGCCGCAAGCTGAAACACTCGCTGGAGCTGGTGCGTCTGGACGACGGCACCTTTGTCGGCATCAATACCAGCCATCCCAACGGGCTGGTCGAAGAGGCGATTGGCGACGGCACGATAGCCGAGCTTGACGGTTACCCGTCCCTGCGGCGCGAGGTGCGCTACGGGAAGAACAGCCGCATCGACATCCTGCTCGAGGCGCCGGACCGGCCGCCTTGCTATGTTGAGGTCAAGAACGTCCATCTGACGCGGCCCGACGGGCCCCACCCGACGGCGGCCGAATTCCCCGACGCAGTGACGGCGCGCGGCGCGAAACACCTGCGCGAGATGACCGACATGGTCGCCGACGGCGCCCGGTCAGTGATGGTCTATCTGGTACAGCGGTCAGACAATGACCATTTTAGGATCGCGGCCGACATCGACCCCACCTATGACGACGCCCTACGCGAGGCGCGGGCCAAAGGCGTCGAGGCCGTTTGTTACGCCTGTCAGGTCAGCCCTGCCGGCATCACCGTGGAAAGACAACTGCCGCTGGTGCTATAGCCAGCGGCGAGATTGGTTCGACAGGATCGTATTTGATGGCTCAGGATTACTTGGCCGACGCCTTGGAACTGGAACGGGTGCCGATCCACGGCCCCGAAGGCTTTGCCGGCATGCGCAAGGCCGGTCGGCTGGCGGCCGCGACGTTGGATTTCATCACTGACTATGTAGAGCCGGGCATCACGACGGGCGAGCTGGACAAGCTCTGCGAAACCTTCATGCGGGACAATGGCGCGGTCCCGGCCACGATTAACTATCGCGGCTACACCAAGGCCAGTTGCATCTCGCTGAACCATGTGGTTTGCCACGGCATCCCCGGCGACCGGCGGGTATCGCGTGGCGACATTCTGAATATCGATGTGACGGTCATCCTCGACGGCTGGTATGGCGACAACAGCCGCATGTACTTCGCCGGCGATAAGGTCTCGGTGAAGGCGCGCCAGTTGGTGGCGGCGACCTATGAGGCGATGATGAAGGGCATCGCGGCGGTGAAGCCCGGCGCCACGCTGGGTGATATCGGCCATGCCATCCAGTCCCATGTCGAGCCGCGCTTTTCCGTGGTGGAGGATTTTTGCGGCCACGGGCTGGGCCGGGTCTTCCACGCGCCGCCGAGCATTCTGCATTACGGCAATCCGGGCGAAGGCATGGTGCTGAAGGAGGGCATGTTCTTCACGATCGAGCCGATGGTGAATGCCGGCCGGCGGGACGTGAAGGTGCTGTCCGACGGCTGGACCGCGGTGACGCGCGACAAAAGCCTGTCGGCCCAATTCGAACATTCCGTCGGTGTGACGGCGGACGGGGTTGAGATCTTCACCCTGTCACCCGCCGGCTATACCCAGCCGCCCTATGCGGGGTCGTGACGGGGACGAAAACAAAGCCTCACTACACCGGCCACCGTGACCGGCTGCGCCAGCGCTTTTTGAGCGCCGGCCCCGACGGGCTGGCGGACTATGAGCTTTTGGAACTGCTGCTATTTGGCGCTATCCCAAGGCGCGACGTGAAGCCGCTGGCCAAGCAATTGCTTAGTGAATTCAGCGGCTTCTCCGGCGTCCTTGCCGCCGATCCTGCACATTTGGAACAGCGTGGCGGCCTGGGCCCATCGGCGATCGTGGCGCTAAAGGCCGTTCAGGCCGCCGCGGAGCGCATGCTGCGCCAACAAGTCGCCGAGCGCCCGGTTCTGGGTGGCTGGGAGCAGCTCATGGCCTATCTGCGGCTCGCCATGCAGGATCAGACGACGGAACAGGTCCGCCTGCTGTTCCTCGACAAGAAGAACGCGCTGATCGCCGACGAGGTGATGCAACAGGGCACGGTCGACCAGGCGCCCGTGTATCCGCGCGAGGTGGTCAAACGGGTGCTGGAGCTGGGCGCCACGGCAATCATCCTGGTGCACAACCACCCATCCGGCGACCCCCAACCGTCCGAGGCCGACATTGCCATGACGCACCAGATCGCCTTGGCGCTGTCGTCCGTCGATGTCGTCATCCACGACCATGTCATCATCGGCCGCGCGGGGCAGGCCAGTTTTCGAGGGTTAGGGTTGTTGTAAAACCGCTACTGCCTAGGCGGCGAAAAGGCGTAGGTAGGGGCGGCTGCCAAGCACAATCCGTATCACTGAAGACGATAATCGATGATCCCACGCTATTCCCGGCCCGAAATGGCCAAGATCTGGGAGCCGGAGAACAAGTTCCGGATCTGGTTCGAGATCGAGGCCCACGCCTGCGACGCCCAGGCGGAACTGGGCGTCATCCCGCGCGAGGCGGCCGAGACGGTCTGGAAGAAGGGCAGGTGGGAGATCGCGCGCATTGACGAGATCGAGCGCGAGACCCATCACGACGTCATCGCCTTTCTGACCAACCTGGCCGAGCATGTCGGGCCCGAGGCGCGCTTCGTCCATCAGGGCATGACCTCGTCAGACATTCTGGACACCACGCTGGCCGTCCAACTCAAGCAAGCCACAGACCTGCTGCTGCGCGATGTCGATGCCCTGCTGTCAGCGCTGAAAACGCGGGCGTTTGAGCATCGCAACACGATCTGTATCGGCCGCAGCCATGGCATTCATGCCGAGCCGACGACCTTCGGGCTGAAGCTGGCCGGCCATTACGCCGCCTTCGCGCGGGCGCGCAAACGGCTGGAAGCGGCGCGGGCGGAGGTCGCGACCTGCGCGATATCCGGCGCGGTGGGCACCTATGCCAACATCCACCCCAGCGTCGAGGCCCATGTCGCGGAAAAGCTCGGCCTGGTGCCGGAGACGGTGTCGACACAGATCATCCCCCGCGACCGGCACGGGGCCTTCTTTGCCGCGCTGGGTGTCGTCGCGGGCTCGGTGGAGAACCTGGCGGTCGAAATCCGCCATCTTCAGCGCACCGAGGTCCGCGAGGCGGAGGAGTTCTTCGCCGAGGGCCAAAAGGGCTCGTCGGCCATGCCCCACAAGCGCAACCCGGTGCTGACCGAAAACCTGACGGGGCTGGCGCGTATTGTGCGGGCGGCCGTGGTGCCGGCATTGGAAAACATCGCCCAATGGCACGAGCGCGACATCGCCCATTCGTCTGTCGAGCGTGTGATAGCGCCCGACGCGACAATCGCGCTGGATTTCGCGCTTGGCCGACTGGCCGGCGTGATCGGCAAGCTGATGGTCCATCCCGAAGCGATGCGGGCCAATCTGGACCGGTTAGGCGGGCTGGTGTTTTCACAGCGGGTGCTGCTGGCCCTTACCCAGGCCGGGATGAGCCGCGAGGAGGCCTACGAGGCCGTTCAGCGCAATGCGATGGCCGTCTGGCAATCGGGCGGCAGCTTTCTCGATCTGCTGCGCCAGGACGCGGCAGTAACCGAGCGGCTTGATGAGGATCAGCTAGGCCGCCTGTTCGACCTTGCCTACCACACCAAACACGTCGACACGGTGTTCAAGCGGGTGTTCGATCCGGACTGACGGTCCAGAAGCGATCGACGAACCTCAGCCCGTCTCCGTCATGATCTGCTCGTGCGCCACAGCCAACAGTTCGTCCATTTTCTTGCGCAGCCGGTGGTCGGAGAGGTCGACACTGGCCGCCTCTAAATCCGCGGCGACCTTGTCGTGGACGTCGTCGTCGCCCGGCGCCTCGAAGTCGGACAGGATGACCTCCTTGGCATAGGCATCGGCATCCTCGCCGGACTTGCCCAAGAGGTCGGCGGCCCAGAGACCAAGCAACTTGTTGCGACGATTCTGGATCTTGAACAGCATCTCCTGATCATGCTGGTACTTGTTTTCAAAGCCCTTTTTTCGATCGTCGAAAGTTGACATTGGTTCCTCAATCGTTGCCCGTCTGCCCAAAAAGCCGCCGCTGTTATAGCCGTCGCCGACACGGCGACAACCCTTTCGCTCCATCAACACAATCAACGCGCCGATTGAGCCTTAGGCCGGCACTTGCTATATGAGCCCAGGTCCGCCCAATTAAAGGGCGCAACCGCCTAATCGAGGCGTTACCAAGCAATGATACTGTCACCCTTAAGGTCCCCGGGGGTTTTCGCCGGGTTCATTTCAGAAGGTTGCCGCGCATGAACAAGCGCCGCCGCATATATGAGGGCAAGGCCAAAATCCTGTTCGAGGGGCCAGAACCAGGAACAATCGTGCAATATTTCAAGGACGATGCAACCGCGTTCAACGCCAAGAAAAAGGGCGTGATCTCGGGCAAAGGAGCATTGAACAACCGTATTTCCGAATATGTCATGCTGCGGCTGACCGACATGGGTATTCCGACCCATTTCGTGCGCCGCTTGAACATGCGCGAACAGCTCGTGCGCGAGGTCGAAATCATCCCCGTCGAGGTGGTGGTCCGCAACATCGCCGCCGGTACGATCTGCAAGCGCCTAGGGCTGGAGGAAGGCACCGCCCTGCCCCGCTCGATCATCGAGTACTATTACAAGTCGGACGAACTAGACGACCCGCTGGTTTCCGAAGAGCACATCACGGCGTTCAATTGGGCGGCACCCCAGGATTTGGACGAGATGATGTCGTTGAGCCTGCGCATCAACGACTTCATGTCTGGCCTGTTCCTCGGCATCGGCCTGCGCTTGGTCGACTTCAAGCTGGAGTTCGGACGGATCTATAACGAGCATGGCGACGTCCGCATCATCCTGGCCGATGAGATCAGCCCGGACAGTTGCCGGCTGTGGGATGTCACCTCTGGCGAGAAGCTGGACAAGGACCGGTTCCGCCAGGACCTGGGCGATGTCGAGAACGCCTATCGCGAAGTCGCGCGGCGGCTGGGCATCCTGGAGGATGGCGAGGTGATCGAGTTGACCGAGCAAAAGGGGTTTGCGTCTTGAAGGCCACCGTTCACGTCACCTTGAAAGACGGCGTCCTCGACCCCCAGGGCAAGGCCATCGGCAACGCGCTGCACGGCCTCGGCTTCGGCGAGGTCGGCGAGGTCCGCCAGGGCAAGCTCATTGAGTTGGAGATCGACGGCGACGATCCGGAGGCCGCTAAAGCGCGGCTGGATGAGATGTGCCGCAAGCTGCTCGCCAACCCGGTGATCGAGCGCTACGCGATCGAGGTCGCTTCCTAGGATTTGGGGCGGGACGTGGCTGGCGGGGTTATTCGCCATGCGGGCGATCTGCAACAGGCTGCCGCACTGGTCGCCGCCGATGAACCGCGACTGGCCCCCGCCTTACCGCTGATAGACGCCTTTCCGTTTCGTCTGCGCGGGCCGGGCTTTCCGACCCTCCTGCAACTGATTCTCGAGCAGCAGGTTTCGGTCCGCGCGGCGGAAGCGATGTGGCACAAGCTTTCGGCCTGCTTGCAGCCGATAACGCCTGAGGGCTTTCTGACGCTATCGGACGACACCATGCGGGCTTGCGGTTTCAGCCGTCCAAAGATGCGCTATGGCACCGCGCTGGCCCACGCCGTCATCGACCGCCAGTTGGATTTCGATGCCATTGGCGAGATGGACGATCCGAATGCCATCGAGACCCTGACGTGCCTGAAGGGCGTCGGCACTTGGACGGCCGAATGCTATCTGTTGTTCGGTTTGGGCCGACCGGACATCTTGCCAGCGAAAGATTTGGCACTGATGGTCGGCTGGCAGATGCTGGCAGACCTCGAATCGCGGCCCTCGGCCCCTGAACTGGCCGCGGCAGCCGAGGCCTGGCGCCCCCGTCGCAGCGCAGCGGCGTTTCTGATCTGGCGCTATTACGTCGCCAAACAGAAGGACAAATCACTGCCAGGCATCTAAGCGGCATTCCGGCCTTGAAAGGCGGCCAGCCCGCCGCTACACCCGCGCTCATGAAATCCTGCGTCATCGTCTTTCCCGGATCGAACTGTGACCGCGATCTGGCCACCGCCCTGACCCTGGTCACCGGCAAAGCGCCCACAATGGTCTGGCACCGCGAGACGGCATTGCCGGACGTCGATCTGATCGGCGTCCCGGGTGGGTTTTCCTACGGCGACTATCTGCGCTGCGGCGCCGTGGCGGCCCAATCGCCGATCATGCCCGCCGTCGTCGAGGCAGCCGAACGCGGCGTCCGCGTGCTCGGCATCTGCAACGGCTTTCAGGTCCTGACCGAGATAGGCCTCTTGCCCGGCATTCTGATGCGCAATCAAGAACTCAGCTTCATTGGAAAAGTCATTGAATTAAAGGCAAAACGAGAGGGTTCTTTATTCACGTCCTCGTATGATGAGGACACGCAGATCCGATTGCCGATCGCGCATCATGATGGCAACTACTTCGCCGACGACGAAACGCTCGATCGGCTCGAGGGCGAAGGCCTGGTGGCGTTTCGCTATGTCGACAACCCGAACGGCAGCCAGCGCGACATCGCCGGCATTGTGAACCCGGAACGCACCGTCCTCGGCCTGATGCCGCATCCGGAACGCGCCGTCGATCCGGCGCTGGGCCAGACCGACGGCCGGCCCCTGTTCGACGGCCTGGTCCGGGCGCTGTCGTGACGGCGACGATGGGAACCGTCACGGCTGACATGGCCGTCGAGCATGGCCTGACGGCAGACGAGTACGCCCTGATCCTGAAGTTGTTGAACCGACCGCCGAACCTGACAGAGCTCGGCATCTTTTCGGTCATGTGGTCTGAACACTGCTCCTACAAATCGTCGCGCCGCTGGCTGAAGCAACTGCCGACCGAGGCGCCCTGGGTGATCCAGGGGCCGGGCGAGAATGCCGGCGTGATCGATATTGGCGATGGGCTGGCCGCCATCTTCAAGATGGAAAGCCACAACCACCCCAGCTTCATCGAGCCCTATCAGGGCGCGGCGACGGGGGTTGGCGGCATTCTGCGCGACGTTTTCACCATGGGCGCACGGCCGATCGCCAACTTGAATGCGCTGCGCTTCGGCGCGCCGGATCACCCAAAGACGCGGCATCTGGTCGCCGGCGTGGTGGCGGGCATCGGCGGCTACGGCAACTGCGTCGGTGTGCCGACGGTGGGCGGCGAGACCAACTTTCATCCGGCCTATAACGGCAACATCCTGGTCAATGCCATGACGGTCGGGCTGGCGGCGGCGGACCGCATTTTCTATTCGGCGGCGGCCGGCCCCGGCAATCCGGTGGTCTATGTCGGCTCCAAAACCGGGCGCGACGGCATCCACGGGGCGACCATGGCGTCGGCCGAGTTTGGCGAAGGGTCGGAGGAAAAACGCCCGACAGTTCAGGTCGGCGATCCGTTCACCGAGAAGCTGTTGATTGAGGCCTGCCTGGAACTGATGGCGACCGACGCCATCATCGCGATCCAGGATATGGGCGCGGCCGGCCTGACCTCGTCGTCGGTGGAGATGGCCGACAAGGGCGGCTGCGGCATCGAACTCAACCTCGATCACGTGCCCTGCCGCGAAACGGGCATGAGCGCCTACGAAATCATGCTGTCGGAAAGCCAGGAACGCATGCTGATGGTGCTGCGCCCCGGCCGCGAGGACGCCGCACGAGCGATCTTTGAGAAGTGGGAGCTGGATTTCGCCGTCATCGGACAGGTGACGGACAGCGGACATCTGGTGCTGCGCAAGGACGGCGCGGTGGTGGCAGACATCCGTGTCGGCCCGCTGGTCGATCAGGCGCCGAACTATGACCGGCCCTGGACATCGACGCCGACAGCGCCCGAAGCCGATGCGGCCGATTTTCCCCTACCTGATGCGCCAGAACGTGTGCTGACGCGCTTGCTGGCCAGCCCGGACCTGGCCTCCAAGGCCTGGATCTACGAGCAGTATGACAGCCAGGTCATGGCCGACACGGCCGCCGGCCCGGGCCTGGAGGAAGGCGGTGACGCGGCCGTTGTGCGCATCCACGGCACGTCCAGGGCGCTGGCCATGACCACCGACTGCACGCCGCGCTATTGCCGGGCCGACCCCGAACGCGGCGGCGCCCAGGCGGTGGCTGAAGCCTGGCGCAATCTGACGGCCGCCGGCGCCAAGCCCTTGGCGATCACCGACAATATGAATTTCGGCAACCCGGAAAAGCCGGCCATCATGGGCCAGTTTGTCGGCGCTATTCAAGGCATGAAGAACGCCTGTGAAGTTCTTGATTTTCCTGTCGTTTCCGGCAATGTCTCACTCTACAATGAAACCGATGGCGAGGCCATTCTGCCGACCCCGGCGATCGGCGGTGTCGGCCTGATCGACGATATCGGCCAGCACATGACCCCGCGCCTGAAACGCGTCGGCGAGACGTTGATGCTGATCGGCGAAACCAACGGCCATCTCGGCTGTTCGATCTATCTTCAGCAGCTTTTCGGCGAGGAGCGGCATCGGCCGCCGCCGGTTTCGCCAGCCAGCGAGCGGCGCAACGGCAATCTGGTTCGCCGCCTGATCGTCAGGGGCCTGGTCAGCGCCGTCCACGACCTGTCCGACGGTGGTCTCTATGTCGCCCTGGCGAAAATGGCGATCGCCGGCCAGATCGGCGCCGACCTTAAGGTGCCGGACGATCTGCCCCTCCAGGCCTGGCTGTTCGGAGAGGACCAAGCCCGCTATCTGGTCTCGACCGCAGAGCCGCGCGAGGTGGTGGCCCGCGCGGAGGCGGCCGGTGTGCCATGCCGCGCGGTCGGGCGCACGGGTGGCGATGCGTTGACACTAAATGGCGCGAACGCCATATCTTTGGACACGTTGCGGGCGGCCCACGAATCGTTCCTTCCCGAACTGATGGCGCGGGTCCGCTGATGCACGAGCGTAGCAGGCGATAAGAACTCTAAAGGGGCTGACGACATGCCGATGGATCCGACTGAGATCGTGCGATTGATCAAGGAAGGCATCCCCGACGCCGACGTGCAGATCGAGGATCTGCGCGGCGATGGCGACCATTACGCCGCCCATGTCACGAGCGCCGCTTTTGAGGGCAAGTCGCGGGTACAGCAACATCAGATGGTCTATCAGGCCCTGCAGGGCCGGATGGGCGGCGAGTTGCACGCGTTGGCGTTGCAGACCGCGACCCCGACCAGCTAAATCACATTCTCCTGAAGGAATCCCCGGCATGGACAATCCGGTTTTCGAACGTATACGCGGCGACATCGGCCAGAACGATGTGGTGCTCTATATGAAGGGCACGCCCGTGTTTCCGCAGTGCGGCTTTTCAGCCGCAGTCGTTCAGGTCTTGACCCATTTGGGCGTTCCCTTCAAAGGGATCGACGTGCTGGTCGACCCGTCCCTGCGCCAGGGCGTCAAGGACTTTTCCGACTGGCCGACCGTTCCGCAGCTCTATGTGAAGGGCGAGTTCGTTGGCGGCTGCGATATCGTGCGCGAGATGTTCCAGACCGGGGAACTGTCGGAACTGTTGAGCACACGGGGCATCAATCTGCAGCCGGCAACGCAGGACGCCTGAGCCGGACTTAGCGCCCGGCGGCTCGCAACGCCGCCATGCGTCCAGATCGATTGCTGTGTGTTGGCGCCGG
>JBCBSH010000022.1:0-32446 GCA_039819285.1 Pseudomonadota bacterium | reverse complement strand
TGCGCGAGCCGCAAAACCGCCGGGTGGAGATCTTCCTGAGCTAACCACCAGCCTCAGGACACTCGAACAAGCGCCGGCCCGGGTCACGCCCGAGCCGGCGTTTTCTTGTGTGAGCGGCCCTGATGGACTTCGGCCGGCAAGGCCCGACATGCTGGGTTGGGAACTTTTCTCTGCCTTTTAGTAGAGTCATCAAATTTACTGAGATTCTGCGACGTATTCCCAAGATGAGAACTTGTTGGAATGCGATTCAATCCACTATTAATAACAGCAAGACGTAAGTCATTCGTTTTGTTTCGCGAGCTTTCTGTATAAGTTTGTGGATCGGATAGCAAATCTGCAGTCATCGGATAAATATCGGGCGGGGGGCCCCAATGAAACGCACAGTCAGGCGCAACCGGTCATTTCGCCATTCTGGGGTCAATTCAGACCCTCGAACAACTCTCCCCGGGTTGCGACAGTCTGACGGTTGCGCGCGCGATGCCGCCGAGATGAAGGTCGACGGCATCCGGGCAATCCGACGGCAAACCGCCCATTTCCGATCCGCCCTGCGGCGCGGGGCGCTGTTCGGCACTGTGGCGGCCAGCGTGCTGATGGCCGGCTACGGGCGTAGCGTGCAGGCGCAGATCACCGTGCCGCCGCCGACGGCGGACTGCGTCGAAAGCGGTGGCACGACTATCACCTGCACCGGCGATTTGTCCGATGGCGTTAAGTTGACCAATGGCGGCGGGCCGTACACCACGTTGATCATCGACCAGGTCACCGCCGACATCGCGCCGGCGCAGGACGTGAACGGTATTGAGTTCACCTCCGACAACGACATCACGATCACCAGCGATACGACGAACGGCCCGAACGGCGTCAAATCGATCATCACGGATGATGCCACAGGGATTCTGGCTGAGTCCGACGTTAACAATAATGCTGGGCCCGCGACCTCTGGCGACATCACGATTACCCATAACGGCGACATCGTGACCACCGGTTCAAGCGCCGACGGTATCGATGCCTATACCACCGTGTTTAGTGGCAATGGCAAAGCAACGGCGGGCACCATTACGGTGACGCACATGGGCGACATCACGACGGACGGCTCCAGCGCAGACGGTCTAAGGGCCGGCACGTACGCCAGCAGTGGCACCGGCGATGCCGTGACCGGCGGGGTCTCGGTGACCCAGACGGGCATCATCGCGACGACCGGTGACAACGCGGACGCCATCAACGTCGTTTCAGAGGCAACCGGCTCAGTAGGCGTATCGACGGCCGGCGGCGTGACAGTGACCCAGACGGGAGACCTCACGACTGAGGGCGACGGCGCGGTGGGGATCTACGCCCTCACAAGCGCCATCGGGTATGCGAGCGACAATACCGCCCATGACGTCGTCGTGACCCAAACGGGCGACATCACGACACAAAGCGAGGACGCGCAGGGCATATTTCTACGCTCATACGCAAAAGGCACTCTCGGGACTGCCACGGCGGGTGACCTCTCGGTGACCCAAAAGGGCGGTATTACCACGCAGGGCGAACTAGCGATCGCGATAAAGGTCGGCACCTACGCCGGCTCTTATGCAGGCAACGCCAAGACCGGCGACGTCATCGTGATCCAAACCGGCGATATCACAACTACCGGCGACTACGCGGACGGCATCCGCGCCGATTCCATCGCATCCAGCGGTATGGGCAACGCCACGGCTGGCGCCATCACCGTGACCCAGACGGGCAACATCGCCGTATCGGGCGCTGCCTCGAGAGGCATCTTCACCGAATCAATCGCCCTCGGCGAAGGCGGTGCGGTTACCTCCGGGGCTGTGAAGGTGCTCCAAACAGGCGATATCACGACCAGCAATGGCGCAGACGACGGCATCTTCGCCCGGTCAATCGCTAGTAACGACGGCGGGACAGCAAACACTGGGACGATCGAGGTCACGCAAACCGGCAACATTACAACGAGCGGCGGGGCAGCCAACGGTATCGCCGCCTCGAGCTACGCCAGCAATGACGATGGGGCGGCGTCCACTGGTGCAATCACGCTCATGCAGACAGGCGACATCAAAACCGACGGCGCCCGTTCGGATGGATTCGACATTCGCTCGTTTGCGTTCACCACCAGTGGGAATGCCACAACAGGCTCAATTACGGTCGTTCAAGAGGGCGACATCTCGACGGTTGGCGACTACGCAGCGGGGATCGGCGCCCTGTCGGAGGCCACTGTCGATGCCGGCTCCGGCGCCGCCGTGGCTGGCGCCATTACAGTGACACAGACGGGAGACATAACCACCAAGGGCGATGGCTATAGCGATGATGAATACTTCCATGGCGCTTCGGGAATTGCCGCACAAACGCGTGCCTACAGCGATACCGGACCGGCCACCGCCGGCGGCGTCGAGGTCACCCAGAACGGCGACATCACCACCGCCGGGACCTACGCAGAAGGCATCGACATCCGCGTTTTCGCCGACAGCGTGTCGGGGGACGCTACGGCCGGTGTCGTCACGGTAAGCCAGATGGGCGACATCAGTACGGCAGGCGATGGTTCCGAAGGCATCGACGCCGATTCCGACGCCGACAGCGAAGCGGGCGATGTCACGGCCGGTGTCGTTATGGTGACCCAGACGGGCGACATTACGACAGCGGGCATTCGCTCAAGCGCCATCGACGCCGATTCCAAAGCTAACAGGTATTCGGGCACGGTTACGGGTACCGCCACCGCCGGCGGCGTCATGGTGGTCCAAACCGGCGACATCATGACAGTGGGCGCGTACTCACGAGGGTTCGACATCGACTCCGACGCCTTCAACAACTCAGGCGACGCGACATCCGGTGCCATCACGGTAATGCAGACCGGCGACATTGCGACCATGGGCGAACGGTCCGTTGGGATCGAGGCTGATTCTTTTGTCAATAGCGGCTCGGGCGACGCCACGTCCGCAGCCATCACGGTGGTGCAAACGGGCGACATCGCCACAAAGGGCAACTTCGCGGTTGGCCTGGAAGCCGAGTCGCGCGCCTACAGCGATGCGGGCGACGCTACGGCCGGTGCCGTGACGGTGAGCCAGATGGGCGACATCGCCACAAAGGGCAACTACGCGGCCGGGATCGGCGCCCTATCGATCACCGGTGTCAGCGACGGCGCGGGCGCCGCCGTGGCTGGCGCCATTACGGTGACACAGACGGGAGACATCACCACCGAGGGCAATGGCTTTAGCAATGAGGAAAACACCGATACCGCTTCGGGAATTGCCGCACAAACGCGTGCCTACAGCGATACCGGACCGGCCACCGCCAGCGGCGTCGAGGTCACCCAGAACGGCGACATCACCACCGCCGGGACCTACGCAGAAGGCATCGACATCCGCGTTTTCGCCGACAGCGTGTCGGGGGACGTGACAGCGGGAGCCGTCACGGTAACCCGAATGGGTGACATCAGCACGGCAGGGGACTTTTCGGAGGGCATCGACGTCAACACCGACGCCTTTAGTGACAGCGGCGATGCCGTAACCGAAAACATCGTCGTCACCCAGACGGGCAATATCGTCACTGTTGGCGAGCAAGCCGAAGGCATTGACGCCGACACCGATGTCAGAAGCGACTTGGGCAACGCTACCGCCGGCGCGATCATGGTCACCAATATCGGCAATATCACGACCAAGGGTGGAGGTGCGGAAGGCTTCAACGTCGATTCCGATGCCAACAGCCAAGGCTACGGCAGCGTCGGCAACGCCACGACCGCCGATCTCACGGTCAGCCAGACCGGCGATGTCGCAACCGAGGCAGACAACGCACAGGGTTTCGACGTCGATACGGACGCCTTAAGCAACGGTGGCGCCGCCACGTCCGGCGCGATCACCGTGATGGTCGACGGAGACATCGCGACCAAGGGCAGCGATGCGGAGGGCATCGACGCCGACGCCGACGCCTACTCGGATACCGGCGTCGCCACAGCCGGTGCTGTAACGGTAATCCAGACCGGTGACATCAGTACAGCAGGCGACGCGTCCGCTGGGATCGACGCCGAATCGAGGGCCAATGTGGATGGTGGCGCGGGCGCCGCCACGGTCGGTGCCATTACGGTGACCCAGACGGGCGATATCACCACCCTGGGTGACGGCCAGTATTCTTATGATAACTTCTATTCGGCCGCGGCCATCACTGCACAATCGTTTGCCTACAGCGACACCGGCCCGGCAACCGCCGGCCATGTCATGGTCACCCAAGCCGGCGATATCTCCACCAGCGGGATCAACGCAGAAGGCATCATCGCCGAATCTGTCGCCACGAGTCAGGCCGGCCCCGCCATTGCTGGTGCCATCGCGGTGAACCAGACGGGCGATATCTCCACGGGTGGCGACCAATCCGCCGGTATCTTCGCCCAATCCTACGCCTATAGCAGCACGGGCACGGCAACTGCCGGCGACGTGACGGTGACGCAGGACGGCGATATCACGACCACTGGGGAGGGATCCTCCGGCATTTTTGTGCGAACGGCCGCCGCGACCGATGAAGGAACGGCAGTTGGCGGTGACGTGACGGTCATGCAGACCGGCAACATCACGGCAAGCGGCGAAGCATCGACGGGTATCGTGATGCTCACCCCAGGCACGGCGACCCTCCATCACAGCGGCAAGATCGAGGCGACGATCGAGGGCATCATTATCTTTAGCGGGAGCGACGCGTTTCTTGGCAGCGCCGGGTCCGTTGCCGGTGGCATTCTGGGAATCGAAGTAACCGCGGAAACCGGCGATGCGGAGCTGGAGATTGCCTCCCTCGTCACGGGCGGCAGCGGCACGGCGATCGATGCAGTCGGCGTCGGCGGCGACACGCGGCTGGAGCTGCAGCCGGGCTTTGGCTTTGACGATGACTTCGTGTTTGCCAATGGCGAGGAGGACCGGAGCAATCTGCTGGTGCTGGGCGGGCCGGCGGGCGAGGCGACCTTCGACCTCGCGACCCTGGATGATGGCGACTACATCCCGCAAGGGCCGGAGCAGTTTTTCGGTTTCCAGCCGATCTTCTTAAAGGAAGGCGACGCGAACTTCCTCTTGACCGGCACCAACGCCCTGCCCTTTGAGGAGGCCTCGGTCATGGGCGGGGTGCTGGCCCTGGACGGTGCGGATATCGTTCTGGCCGAGGATGTGCCGTTCGTGATCGGGCCGGACGGCGCCTTGGCCGCGATCGGCGAACAGACGCTCACCGGCGACGTGATCAACCAGGGCGCGATCCTCTTGGCCAACAACGGCTTCGACCCGATCGCCGGGCTGGACGGCACCGACGACGTGCTGACCATCGACGGCGATTACACCGCCGGCAGCGAGCTCTACCTGAACACCTTCCTGAATGACGGTAAGGAGGACATCACGGATCTCCTGATCGTGGCCGGCGACACTTCGGGCGAGACGGACGTTTTCGTCACCAACACCGGCGGTCCGGGTGGCATCACCGGCAATGGCCCGACGGACGGCATCCTGGTGGTCGAGGTCCTTGGTGAGTCCAACGGCAGCTTCGTGCTGGGCGACGAGGTCATCGCCGGGGTCTTCGAATATGATTTGCGCCAGGCGGACGGTCAGAACTGGTACCTACAGTTCGAAGACTATATCGACCAGGCGTATGTCTACGAGAGCCTGCCGGGCGCGATCCAGACCATCGGCCTGGCCCTGGCCGGCCGGCTTGTCGAGCGTGTCGGGGTGCGCTCCGGCGCGCCGAGCCCGCTGACCGACGCTGCGGGCGCCCCGCTGCAGGGCGGCGGCCCGGTGACCTCTGGCCTGTGGCTTCGCGGCGTGGGCCAGTGGCTGGAAAGCGAGGGCGATCTCGACAGCACGACGGGCGCCAGCTTCGACCAGACCACCGGCTTCGTGCAGGGCGGCGGCGAGGTGGTGGTCGCCGAGAGCGCCAGCGGCCGGCTGTTGATCGGCGCGCTCGCCCATTGGGGCACCAGCTCGGTCGACGTGGATGACGCGGCCGGTCGCGAGCGCGGCAGCAGCGACATCGACTTCTATGGCGGCGGCCTGACCGCGACCTGGTACGGCGCCGGCGGCCTCTATGTGGACGGGCTGGTGCAATACACGGCCTACGACATCGACGTCTCGACCACATCGCGCTTCTCCTCCACCAGCACCGACGGGGACGGCTTCACGGTCTCCGGCGAGGTCGGCTACCGCATTCCGATCAGCCCGACGGCGGCGCTGGTGCCGCAGGCGCAGCTGACCTGGCAATCGATCGACTTCGACGATTTTGTCGACCCGGACGGCATCCGGGTCAGCCTGCAGGATGGCGACAGCCTGGTCGGCAGGCTGGGCCTGGCGGCGGAGGCCAACTGGGCGGCGGGCGACGCGCTGGTCACCGGCTATGCCGAGGCCAACCTGCTCCATGAGTTCATGGGCGATAACACGGTCTTGGCCTCCGGCACGGCGCTGAGCCAGGACCTTGGCGGCACGTCGGTGGAGTTCGGGGTGGGCACCACGGTGGCGTTCAATGAGACCCTGTCGCTCTATGGCGAGGTCGACTACACGATCCCGTTCGACAATGGGGTGGAGGGATTGCAGGCGGTGGCCGGCCTGCGCTGGAGCTTCGCACCCCCGCCGCCGCCGCCCCCGCCGGCCCCGGTGATCGTTGCGAGCGTTTCGACTGCACTGATCGTGTTTTTCGATTGGGACAGTGCGGCTTTGACGCCTGAGGCCAATCGGGTCCTCGATGACGTGGTGGCAGAGGTAAACGAGTACGGGTTCGCCTCGATCCGGCTGGACGGCTACACTGACCTGTCGGGCTCTGCGGCCTACAATCTGGGCCTGTCGGAGCGCCGGGCGAACTCGGTGGCCAACGGTCTGATCGCCCGCGGCATCGCGCCGGACGAGATCGTGATCCGGGCCTTTGGTGAAGAGAACCCGCTGGTGCCGACGCCGGACGGTGTGCGCGAGCCGCAAAACCGCCGGGTGGAGATCTTCCTGAGCTAACCCGCTCAGGCTCCACACCCTAACCACCTTCAAGCGCCGGTCTGGTCCACGCCCGAGCCGGCGCTTTTCAATCTCGGCAACTTGCCGTGCACCGGCCTCGGCAAATTGCCGAGCTTTTGGGACAGAGCTTGGCGCCGCACTGCCGCCTTACCGGCACGGCCAAAACTTGCATAGTCACAGCCTAAAATGCCCATCTGGCGGGCGCCAAGGCACTGACGAGCCCTATTGCCGACTAATAAGCAGATCAAAAATTTCTAAAAGCAAACAAAGCGAGCAAACGCCCCTATTCTGCCAACATTTCGCCAAAGTTCAGCGGCCAGAAGATTGGGTTTCTCCCTACGCTGCTCGAAAAAATAGAACTGTTTATTGTCAATTGGATAGACCGACCGTTGACTAAACAGGCGGCCGTATCGGCCGTGTTGCGGAGCATAATGCGCGTTTTTAATCCACGACTTCATGACACTCTCTAATAGGTGCCCTTATCAAGCGCCATATACACGAGTATACAATTATATATGGGCTAATACGCGAGTTTTCGCTTTACCCGCCTCAGAACCATGAATACGGTTGAGGACCTGTTCGGATTTCATCGCGCCGTTGCACGCAAGGGGGCGTCGAGGTTTGGGCAGAGCCGTCGACTATCGCAATCGTCGAGGAATACCCGGCGAGCGCGTGGCCGGTGTGGCGCCCCTCCCCCGTTCAAAGGGCCGGCACCGGGCAGGAACAAGAGGGCCGACAAACGGCCGCGATGAGAACGAGCCGTTTGCGATGGGGTGCAGGCGCCACTTCACCTCAGGTTGGACGGCTTCCGGTTTGGAGGAAGCAGCGGCCGGCACGCCGAACGGTCCAACTAAGGGGTCCCACAATGTCGAAGCCGAAATCCCTGCGCGCGCGCTTGACGCTAACCACGGCCATGGCGGGTGCGCTGTTGGTCAGTTACGGCGGCCGCACAAGCTATGCGGGGACATGCGTTGGTGCCGGTGGCGTCTATACCTGCTCCGGCGGCGCGGTGCCGGGCGAGGCAGGCGTGTCGATCGACTATGGCGGCGAGGTGACAGTGACCACCTCCGGAGCGCTACCGGCCGGTTTTGGCATCGATACGACCGGAAGTGGCGACACCGCGATCTCGATCAAGGCCGATGGCGGCCTGACCTTCGACGATACCAACACCTTCGGGTCGGTCATTACGGGCGACATTGATGGGCTCTATGCCAAGAACGAAAATGGCGGTGCGCTGACGATCACAACCAAGGGCCCGGTTACGGGCCTTGCCGGAGACGGCATCGAGGCATCGAACGACGCCGATGGCACCAGCCTGACCATCTCGGCCGCCTCGGTCGGCGGCGCCACACGCGGCATTGACGCCCAGAACGATGGCACCGGCGACCTGGACATCACCACGACAGGCCAGGTCAGCGTGACGGCAGGGATCGGGATCCTTGCCACCAACAACACCGGCGGCTCTCTTACCATAGATGCCAAAGATACAGTCTTCGGCACCGACAGAGCCATCCTGGCGAACAACGGCGATGGCACCAATGAGCTGACGCTTACGACGACTGGCGTCGACAGCACGTTTACGGCCATCGAGGCCTTCAATCGAGGCACCGGCGATCTTCGCATCACGACCAACGGCGCGGTCACAGGTACCGGCGGCTATGGCATTCGCACGCGGAACTACAATGGTGGCGATCTGATCATCACCGCCAACAAGACGGTGTCGGGGAGTTCCGCCGGAAACTATGACGGCATCAGGGCGGTCAATGTCCAGGGCACCAGGAACCTCACAATCTCGGCCGCCGACGTTGACGGCGACAGAACCGGCATTTTGGCCTCCAACAATGGCACAGGTGCGGTCTCGGTCGCCGCAAGCGGACTCGTCGTTGGGATGGACGAATACGGCATCGAGGCTTTCAACACCAAATATGGCACCAATCTGACTGTTTCCGCCGCCGCCGTGCAAGGCGGCAAAGATGGGATCAGGGCCTCCAACTACGGCAGTGGTTTTGTCTCGGTCTCAGCCTCGGGAACGGTCACCGGCGTAACCGAGGACGGGATCCTTGCCAAGAACTCCAGCAAAGGCAGCTATCTGACGATCTCGGCGGCCGGTGTCAGCGGCGGGCAATTCGGCATCTACGCCAGAAACGACGGCACCGGCGATCTTAGCATCACCACCAAGGGTCTCGTGAGCGGCGGCACGGGCGATGGGATCAGCGCCAAGAACGACAATGGCGGCGCCCTAACCGTCACCGCAAAGGACACTGTTTCCTCAAGCGATGGCTACGGGATTCTTGCATATAACGGGCCCGGAACCAGCGGTTTGACGATTTCTGCCGCCGCCATCAGCAGCATGGAAGACGGGATCGCGGCCAGCCATCAAGGCAGCGGCGACCTTATCGTTACAGCGGCCGGGACGATAACGAGCTTGGCAGCAACGGACGAGGAAGTTGACGGCATCGACGTCAACAACGCCGAGACTGGCTTTAACGTCACGGTTTCGGCCGCCGCCGTCACCGGCCAGCAGGATGGCATTGACGCCTCCAACGTCGGCACCGGCGCGCTGTCGATTTTCGCCTCGGCCCCTGTCATTGGCATCGACGACGAGGGCATCGATGCGTTCAATTCGGAGTTCAGCACAAACCTGACCATCGAAGCCATCGACGTCTCCGGCGGCGAAAAGGGCATTCAGGCCATCAATAGTGGTTTTGGCGATTTGTCGATCACAACGACCGGCACCGTAACGGGCGAAACTGATGACGGCATACGTGCGCTCAATGATCTTACAGCCACGAACCTGACGATCTCGGCCGCTGCCGTGAGCGGTGATACACACGGCATCTACGCCGAGAATGCGGGCACGGGCGACCTGACGATCACGGCCGACGGCACGGTGACGAGTGGCGAGGACGAAGGCATCGACGCTAGGATCACCAATGCCGCCAGCGGCGGCGACATCGTGATCACCACGAACGACGTCAATGGCGGGGCGACCGGGATCGGAGCGGCCCATGATGGTACAGGCTCGATCGAGATCACGGCCAGCGGCACGGTGTTCGGCGGCCTCAGCGACAATGCGGGTGGCTTTGGGATAATCGCCCGGATCGTGAACGATACCAGCACCGGCGATGTCACGGTCACCGCCGACAGCGTGACCAGTGAACAGGATGGCATCAGCGCTCGAAATGAAGGTGCCGGATCCATAACGGTTACGGCGGAGGAGCAGGTGACCGCGACGAACGTGAACGCCGACGGCATCGTCGCCCGGAACTTCATCGATGGTGATGTCACCGTCTCGGCCGCCTCCGTCGATGGCGGCAGGACTGGAATCCTCGCATCGAACCGAGGCGACGGGTCGCTCTACGTCTCCGCGTCGGGCACGGTCACGGGCCAAACGGGCGATGGCATTCTTGCCGCCGATGACTTCGGCAGCAATGGCCTCAATGTTGGTGTTGCGGCCGCCGATGTCCGTGGCGGTGTCAACGGGATCTTCGCGCAAAACATTGGCACCGGCTTTCTGTCGGTTGCCGCCGGCAACGTCACCGGCGAAACGGGAATTGGGATTCGGGCATCCCTGGTCAACGGTACGGACTTGACCATCACCTCCGCCGATGTTCACGCGGGGACCATCGGGATCTTTGCCTCAAATGGCGGCGACGGCTCGCTATCCATAACCGCCGGCAACGTCACCGGCGGGCTTGGCGGCGGCGGCAATGGCATTACCGCAAACCTGGGGATCAGCGGCGACAACCTCACCATATCCGCCGCCAGCGTATCCGGGGCCGATACCGGCATCAACGCCGTCAGCGAGGGCACCGGCGCGCTGTCCGTCACCGCCTCTGGCCCGGTTTTCGGCGCGTCAGCGGACGGCATCTTTGCCAAGATCGACAACCCGGCCAGCACGGCCGACCTGACGGTTTCGACCGCCGGGGTCACGGGTGCCGTGAACGGCATCCTGGCCGATCATCAAGGCCTGGGCGACATCATCATCTCCGCCAGTGGACCGGTGGAGGGGATCGGCAATGACGGCATCACGTTCGTCAACACGGCCGCCGGCGGCGCGGTCACCATCGAGGCGGACGCGGCTGCGGGCGGCAGGTCGGGCATCCGGGCCGAACATGAGGGTACGGGCGCCCTGTCGATCACGGCCGGCGGCGATGTTACGGGCGACAACGCGGAGGGCATCTTCGCCAGGATAAACAACGCCGCCAGCGGCGCGGACCTGACCATCTCCGCCATGGCCGTCAGCGGCGGGACGGACGGGATCGACGCCAAGAATCTCGGCTCCGGTAATGTCTTCGTCACCACTTCAGGCCCGGTGACGGCCGACGGCGATGGCTATGGCATCCGGGTCGGCAATTTCGCCGGCGGCGACGTTTCGATCGCGGCAGCCGACACCGGAACGGCCCCCGGCACCGGGATCGCCGGCCGCAATTACGGACCGATGGCCGGCAACGTCACCATCACGGCAGCCGGCGTCACCGGCCGTACCGGCATAGTCGCCAGCAATCAGGGTATGGGGTCGGTATCGGTGACCGCGACTGGCACCGTGATGGGGACCGCGGAGTCTGGGGGCGGCATCAACGCTCTCAACACGGGCGGCACCGATATTGAGATTTCGACCGAGGATGTCATCGGCGGTGCCAGAGGGATCAGCGCGCGCAACACCGGGACGGGGTCGACCTTCATCGATGCCAATGGCACCGTCACCGGCCTGAACGACATAGCCCTCTACGCCTATAACGGGGTCGGCGGCGGCGACATCACCGTCTCGGCCATAGATGTTGACGGCGGCAATTTCGGCATCCTCGCGCGCAGCCGGGCCGACGGCTCTATTTCCGTTACCGCCTCCGGCGACGTGACAGGCGCGTTTTCTGACGGCATCCGGGCCGACGCGGCCTCGCTCAACGCCACACAGGTCACGGTTGCGGCGCAATCGGTCTTCGGCGAGCAAAGAGGGATCGACGCGCGGAACAACGGCATCGGCGATTTGGAAGTCGTGGCCGAAGGCACGGTGACGGGTGGACAATTCGAGGGCATCCGCGCCCGCATCACCAATACTGCAGGCGGCGGGGATCTGACCGTCTCGGCAGCCGGCGTCAGCGGCGGCACCTACGGCATCGTGGCGGAACACCGAGGCAGCGGCGATCTTAGCATCACGGCCGGTGGCACCGTGGTCGGCGGCGCGAGCGACGGCATTCGCGCCACGAACACAGCCGACGGCGCCCACATGACGATCTCGGCAGCCAGCGTCATTGGCGGCGGGTACGGCATCTTTTCCATAAACCAAGGCACCGGCGATCTGAGCGTGACGACCGAGGGCGCGGTATCCGGTGCCATCGCCGACGGGATCTTCGCCTGGAATTACAATGGCGGCGCTTTGAGCGTGACCGCGACCGAGATGGTGACCGCGACCAATGGCGAAGCCATCTATGCCAACAATTTCAGCGGCACGACGAGCCTGACGATCTCGGCGGCCGGTATTAGCGCCGGGCAATACGGCATCATCGGCAGAAACGAGGGCAGCGGAGATTTTGCGGTGACGGCCACCGGCGCGGTGGCCAGCACCAACGGCGCGGCGATCTTCGCCGAGAATCTCAACGGCGGCGCCCTGGACATCACCGCAGAGGACGATGTGGTGTCCACGAACAGTGTCGGCATCAACGCCCGCAACCTGGTCGGCACGACCGACCTGACGATCGAGGCGGCCGGTATCGATGCAGGGAAACAAGCAATCAATGCCCTAAACGAGGGAACCGGCGATTTGACCATAACCACCATGGGGCCGGCGACCGGCGGTACCTATGGCGGGATCGTCGCCAGGAACGTCAATGGTGGGTCCCTCGGCATCACGGCGATGGACACGGTCACGGCGACGGACGAAGACGGCATGTATGCCTTCAATGACGTTGGCGGGACGCATTTGACAGTCTCCGCTGCCGGCGTTAGCGGCAATTCGCGGGGCATTTTCGCCTTCAATCAGGGCTCCGGGGACCTGGGCATCACGACCACGGGCCAGGTCATCGGCAATGCGGCGGCTGGGATAACGGCACTCAATGCCGCCGGAGGCGACCTCTCCATCGTCGCAACGGAAAGCGTGTCGGGGCAAGCTCTCGATGGCATATTCGCAAGAAATCTGGCGGGAACCGAGGACCTGACGGTCAGCGCGGCAGGCGTCGGTGGCGCGAACAACGGCATCGTTGCCATCAACGATGGCGCGGGCGCGGTGCGGATTACCTCATCGGACGTGGTTGTCGGCGACCAGGGCAACGGCATCTTTGCACGCGCTGCTGCCGGCGGAACCGACCTGATGATCGAGGCGGCCGAGGTAACCGGAGCCACCCACGGCATTGCCGCTGAAAATCGCGGCAGCGGCGATCTGACCGTCGTCACGGAAGGACCGGTCGAGGGTGGCACGGACGATGGCATGTACCTCAGAAACGCCAATGGCGGCGCGCTTTCGGTCACGGCGACCGAGCACGTAGCCTCCGCCGAATTGAACGGCATCCGCGCCATCAACTATGCCGGTGGTTCCACCATGACGGTATCGACGGCCGGCGTCAGTGGGTTCACTGGCGGCATCATCGCGACAAATGCTGGGACAGGCGATATCTTTGTCACAGCGACCGGCGAGGTCAGCGGCGGACCGCTCGGCGACGGCATGCGGGTGCGGAACCTCTTTGGCGGTTCGCTCAGCATCACCACGACGGCACTGGTTTCGTCCGGGCCGTCACCCGTCGCGACCGCAATCTTTGCGGAAAACGAGCCCGGCGGCACCGATCTCTCAATCTCGGCGACCGACGTCTTCGGCAACTGGAACGGCATCACGGCGCGTCATTATGGCGACGGCGCGCTCGACGTCACGACGACCGGATCGGTCACGGGCGCGACCGGCGTCGGCATTCGGGCCTATAACAAGGCGCTGGGATCCAACCTTTCGGTTTCCGCCGCGTCCGTTACCGGCGGCACCGATGCGATCCAGGTCGATCACCAAGGGTCGGGCGATCTGCTTGTAACAGTTGCAGGGGCCATATCCGGTGGCACCGGCGCTGGCATCAACAATATCGATACGCTTGCCCAAGGTGGCACGATTGAGGTGACGGAAACGGCGTCGGTTTCGGCGGCATCGGGCGTGGCGGTTATGGACGGCGACGGTGGAACGCTGTTGTGGTCAGCGGGCGCGCTGGCCGGTGACGTCATGCTCAGTGGCGGCGAGGATGAAGTGGCGCTGATCGACGGGTCGGCGACCGGGCTGCTCGGCCTCGGCAGCGGTGACGACACGATGGAGATCTTCGGTGCCGGCGCCGGCGGCGGCTGGGACGACGCCGGCTTCAGCGGCACGTTCGATAACAATCTGGGCCAGGTGCTTCAGATCGATGGCGGCGACGGCCTCGATACCGTCGAGCTGTTCGGGGTTACGGCGGCCAGCCAGGCGCTGGGCGTGCCGACGGGGCTGGAGGCCCTGGCGCTGAGCGGCAACACGCTGGTGCAGGCCAACGACGCAGACCTCACGCCGTTCGGCACTGTCTTCGTCGACCCGACCTCGACCCTGCAGGCCGAGGGCAACAGCCCGTCCAGTACGGTGGTCGGGTCGCTGGGCAACGAGGGCGTCGTCGACTTGGCCGATGGCGAGGCCAACGATGTCTTGAGGGTTACCGGCGACTTTGCCGGTGCGACAGGGTCGCGGGTGTTGCTGGACCTCGATACCGGCGCCGGCACATCCGACACGCTGGTCATCGAAGGCGATGTCACGGATGTCTCGGTCGGACCGTTCACCGTGATCCACGATCGCAGCCTGATCGATGTGAACCTGATCGGTCCGGCAAGCCGGACGCCAGGCGACGGCATCCGGCTGATCGAGGTCTCGGGCGCGGTCGACGGGGACGACTTTGCTCTGAGGGGGCCGTTGGAGGCCGACATCTTCGGCTACGAACTGGTTTTCGAGGATGGCGTCCACTTCCTGCGGTCGGACTTTTTCGACCAGATCTATCTCTATGAGAACCTGCCTGGCGCGATGCAGACGATCGGCCTGGCCTTGACCGGGCAATTGGTCGAACGGGTGGGCGTGCGTTCCGCCGTGCCCAGCGCACTGACGGGCGCGGACGGCAATCCGGTGGCCGGCGGCGCGCCGGTGGACACGGCGATCTGGGGCCGGGCGGTCGGCCTGTCGGTCGAAAGCGAGGGCGATCTTGACAGCATCACCGGCACATCGTTCGACCAGACTATCGGGTTCCTGCAGGCCGGTGTCGACGTCACCGTGCTGGATCGGCAAAGCGGCCGGCTGTTGATCGGCGCCCTGGGCCATTGGGGCACCAGCTCGCTGGACGCCAATACCTTCGACGGCGACGATGCCGGCAGCGCCAACTTCGACTTCTATGGCGGCGGCCTTACGGCAACCTGGTATTCGACACAAGGCTGGTACTTTGACAATGTGGTGCAGTACACCGCCTATGATATCGACGTCTCCACGGCGAGCCGGTTCTCGACCACCAGCACGGACGGATACGCGATCACGACCTCGCACGAGGTCGGCTATCGCATTCCGATCAGTGAGACGGCCGCCCTGGTGCCGCAAGCGCAGCTGACCTATCAGCATATCGACTTCGACGACTTCACCGATCCGGACGGGGTGCGCATCAGCCTGGATGACGGCGACAGTTTGATCGGCCGCGCCGGGCTGGCATTCGAGAACTCCGCCGCGATCGGCAGCGCGCTGGCCACGGGCTATGTCGAGGCCAACGTGCTGCACGAGTTCCTGGGCGACAACAGTGTGAACGTGGCAACGGGCTTCGGCACGACCCCGATCAGCCAGGAAACGCGCGGCACATCGATGGAGCTGGGCTTCGGCGGCACGGTCGCTGTGAGCCGTGGCGTGTCGCTCTATGCCGAGGTCGACTACACCATCCCGTTCGACAATGGGGTGCGGGGCTTCCAGGCGCTGGGCGGCCTCCGGGTCAACCTGAACCCGCCGCCGGCACCGCCCCCGCCGGCACCTGTGATCGCGCCGGTGGCGGAGACGGCGTTTATCGTCTTCTTTGATTGGGACCGGGCGGACCTGACGGCGGAGGCGAACCTGGTCTTGAATGACGTGGTGGTGGTTGCCAACCAGTCCGGCTACGCCTCGATCCGGCTGGACGGCTACACCGACCTGTCGGGCAGTGCAGCCTACAACCTGGGCTTGTCGGAGCGGCGGGCGAACTCGGTGGCCAACGGCCTGATCGCGCGCGGCATCGCGCCGGACGAGATCGTGATCCGGGCCTTCGGTGAAGAGAACCCGCTGGTCCCAACCCCGGACGGCGTGCGCGAGCCGCAAAACCGCCGGGTGGAGATCTTCCTGAGCTAACCACCAGCCTCAGGACACTCGAACAAGCGCCGGTCTGGTTCACCCCAGGCCGGCGTTTTCTTGTGTGCCGAGGGCGGGCGATTGCGACGACGTCTTGGCCGTCGGCGCTTGTCGAGCTGGTTCTTCGCGCGCCATAGTGCCGCGCTACCCACCAACATCGGCCCGTCCTTCGGCGGCCTGTTGATCGCGATCTTCGTCGGCCACGTGATGTCCGCTAAGTCCATCGCCGATGAGTTGGGCTGGCACGTGCGCTCCGGCCTGTTCAGCACCTGGCGCTACATCTTGCGCTGACCGGCACCACTGATCATCGCGGCGATGCTTTTAGTGGGGGTTTTGGGGTAAGCGCCCTTTTGGCGGCGTCGAATCTGGTTAACCGACGAGGGCACCTGCCAGAGAGTGACAACGCCGGTCTTCTGATACGGATGTGGCCTGCGATTTCAAACGATGGGATCAGGATTTGGCTCTACTGCCCAAAGGCAACGTTCATCGGCCCTTGACGGTGCTGGTGTGCCTTGCGGTCGTGGCAAGCTGTGCTGACCGCCCAACGGAGGAGCAAACCCCGACGGTCGTCGAGGCACCTGTGGATGGCGTGTTTGGAGGTGTTCCGTATTCGCATGCTCTCGATGATTTATGCATCGTCGGACAGTACTTTGTATCGGACGCCGGTCCACCAGCCGACGAAATTGGCATTGTTCAACGCAGCAACGCGGTGCCGTTGTATACGCCCCTCCCGACGCTCGAAGCCGACGAATACACCGTTTTCGACAGCGCGGTCCCTGGCTTTGAAATCTTCTCTGCAATTCTTGAACCCAGTCCCTATCCGTCGCGGGTTGTCGTGACAGCGATGAACCATCCCGACAAGTGCCGATGGTTCTCAGAGTTTCTCATCGACGTTGACCCTCCCGAGGCCGTCGACATAGAACGCGTCGACGATTGGCTGGCGGTTGCCGGGGCTGACGCGGTTGACGCCCTTCGGCGCATCAGAGCCGAATGTGTGGCGATGTCGCGGGAAGAGGCCGTGCGGACTTTCGGGGCGTTCGGGTTTCGGGCGGCGAATGGTGCGATCGTTGCGGCGACCACCCATGAAGAGGCCTGTACCGCCGCCACCCAGGCACGGTCCTACGCCCTGCGCATCACCAGCCCGGTCGGCGCCGTCATCGTCTCCAACGTGTTCGGCGAGATCTTTGTCGAGGCGGCGAACTGACGTCTGTTTCCAGGTGATCGCGAGGCGGTGTTGCCGTCCTACCCACCATCGCGGGTCAAGATGAAGCGGAAGACGACGGCGCGTTCGCCGGCCTCCCAGCCGACACAGCGCATGGTGTCGGTCTCGGTCAACTCGCAGGTCGCCACGCTCGTGTCCTCGACGTCGGCCAGGATCACCGTCGTGCCGTCCCAGCCGATCACACCGACCATCGGGTAGGCGCCGGTGCCAATCTCCTCGTCGCCATGATAGCCGGGCGTGGCGCTCTCCTCATGCTCGGCTGTGTTGGAGGCGCCGAAGACGCCGTCTGCCTGATCGACGATCACGATTTGGAAGGACCGAAAGTCGTCCACCATATGGTTGGTCGAGCCATCCCAAAACAGCCCGCGCCCGTCAGTGACGCTCCAGGTACCTTCCAGGTTCGGCAGGTTCTGTTGGGCGACGGCTGTCGTTGCGGCCAGGCACAGCAGCGCGGCCGAGACGACCAAAGCAATCACGGACCGAAAGCGGTCATTCATGGCAAATCTCTCCTCATCCGGGCGTTACCATGGTCGGGTTGATGGCCCTGGCGGTGGGGCCAGGCGATACGGAACACTGGAAACCTCCCTTAATGGGAATTCAAGATGTAACTACCCACGGCGGGGTCCGCACCTTAGTCTGCAGCATCGTTCTCCGAGGGGTCGAGGCGCTTTGTGATTCAAGATCGGTTTGACGTTTTGCTGGTGGGGGCCGGCGCCGCCGCCGCCTCCACGGCGATGCGGGTGATGCAGTTCACCGCTCAGCCCCTGTCGATCGCGATGGTCGAGCGGTTTCCGCAGCGGGGCCATGGCGGCCTGGCCTATGGCGGGCCGGGAACCACCTGGCACGACGTGTTCAACATCCAGGCCGGCCGCATGTCGATCTTCCGCGAGGATGTGGACGATTTCCTGCGCTGGGCCAATGACGAGGCGGACCGGCGCGGCTGGCCGGACGATTGGGCGCAGACAACTTTCACGGTCTCCGGCCCGGCGCCGCGCCGGATCTATCGCGACTATTTAGCCGACCGTTTGCACCAGGCGCTGGGACAAGCGCCGGACGGTTCGATCCTGCGCCAACATGTCGGCGAGGTTCACGACATCACCGTGGCGGACCGGGGCGCCCATCACGGCGTGCAGTGCCGGGTGCAGGACGGTACGGGCGAAACCGTCGACCGGGTGATCTGGGCGCGGCAGATCATCATCGCCACCGGCCACGAGTTTCGCAGTCTCGCCTTCGCCGATGCCTGCGCAGACCACCTCGCGTTCGTTCGCCTGCAATACTCGGCGGACGGCTTTGCCCGTCTTGCCCAGGTGGGCGAGAGGGACACGGTCTTCATCATCGGTGCGGCGCTGAGCGGCCATGACGCGGCGATATCGCTGAGCCGCGATTTCGGCCATCGCGGCAAAATCTACATGCTGTCCCGCCACGGCCTTGGGGTGCAGACCTACCCGGCCGACCATGAGCATGCGGTGATCGAGATCCGTCGGCCGCCCTTTCTGGACAAAGGCTTTGTCGATCGCGAAACGCTGGTCGAGGATGTCGTCGATGAGTGGCGTTTTCTCGTCGACTGGCTGGCCAAAGACCATCCGGAGATCGCACCGAGCGTCTATTCAGAGCGCATCATGAAGGCTTGGGAGCCGTACATCGCCGAACTGATCGGCATGATGCCGCCGGCGGAGGTTCGCCGGTTGCTCGACGCGTTCAACACGGTGATTTCCAACCACCGCGTGCCGACCGTACCGTACGACACCGACGCCATCGCCGACTGCGACCTTACCCATCTAAAGGCCAGCATCGACACGATCGAGCCGCGCGAGGGTGGGGGCCTGACGGTCCGGTTCCATGATGAGGACGGCGGTCATACTGTCGCGGCCGACCTGGTGATCGCCAATCTCAACCGCGAGACCGACTATGCCAAGGTGCCCAATCCGCTGTGGCGCAATCTGATCGACCGGCACCGGCTGGCAACGCCGCACGCGCTGACCGGCCGCGGCGTCACCGTGGGCGCGTTCGGTGAACTGGTTGGCGCCGACGGTGAGGTGTCTCACTGCCTGGCCGCCGTCGGCCTGCCGCGAGAGGGCGACGAGATCGCCCGCCACGGCCGGCTTGGCCCCTTCGCATTCAACGTTGCGACCTTGAAGAACCATTCGATCGCGACGGCCCTGCGCACGGTCATGGCGCTGGAAGGTCTGATCGGCGCGGACGGTGCCGTCAGGAACGGCGCGGAGCTGGCGCAGCAAGACGTGCCGGAGGCGGACCGTCAAGCCTTTCTCGATCTGCTCGATCCGGCGGCCGCTTCCATGGTGTTCTGGCTGACGGCGCGAACACGGGCGGCGCGACAGCAGGCCAGTCAGCAGCTCGACGCCCTGCAGCGTGCGCTTGAAGAGAAGCTGACCGGTCTGGATGTTCCCGACCCAGAGAAGGCAAGCGCGGTTCGGGCCAGCCTGCTGTTGGAAGCCGTTCAGCGCATGACCGATGTGTCGGTGACGCCGCGCGAACTGCGCCAGCGCCTTGGACTCGCCGAAGACCCGCCGGCAAGCGCGGCGGTCGGTGACGACTGATGGTGCACGCGGGTCCGGCCGGGCTGCCGGACAATCTGTTCCTGCTGCGTCACGGCGAGAGCCGCTGCAACACCATCCACCGCATCGCCGGCATCGAGGATGTACCGCTGAACAATCTGGGCTGCGCCCAGGCGATCGAGGCCGGTGAGGAGTGGCGCGGCGGGCCCTTCGACATCGTCTTCGTTTCGACCATGAAGCGCGCCCGGCAGACCGCCGACCTGGTCTTGACCGGCATGGAGCCTGCCCCCGCCCTGATCGTCGACCCGCGCCTGGCCGAGCGCGACTTCGGCGACTACACGCTGCACAACAAGGCGGTCCTGCAGCGCCGCCACGGCGTGGCCGAATACGAGCGCGCCATGAATGCTGACAGCCCGACCATGCGCGACAGCGAGCCGATCGAGCGGTTTCGCCAGCGGATTGTCGCGTTCTACGAGGAAACCCTGCTGCCGGCCGTGGCCAGCGGCAAGCGGGTGCTGGTCGTCTCGCACAAATATGTCGTTGAGTTTCTAGGCCGCCTGATCCTCGGCCTGCCATTGGAAGGCGCCTATGATCTCAGGCTGCCGAACGCGCAAATCCTGTGCGCCGCCGACCTGCCGCGCACGATCGGGCATGAGAGCAAGTGGCGCAACCAGCTCTACGACACAATAACGGTCAATTACTATGTCGTGCTCGCGGTCGCCGCGCTGGCCGGCCTGGGGCTCGATCTGATCGGCGTGCGCTTCCAAGCCCCGGCCGAGATCCAGATCGCGATCCTGGGCCTGGCCACGGCGATCGGCCTGACCACCGTGGAGATCGAGGAAGCGCCGCGCTACGCCAGCCGCCGCGACATCATCTGGCCGGCGATCTGGCGCTTCGGGCTGATGCCGATTGCGCTTGTCGCCGGCACAGTCGTGTTCGGATTCGAGGACGTCCCGCAGGTGCTGGGCGGCCTTGCCCTGCTGGCAGCGCCGGCCGGCGTCATTGCCGTGACCGCCAGCCGGTGTGCCGGCGGCCTGATCCTGCCGGCCCTGGCGATCGTGATGGTGTCATCGGCGGTTAGCCTGGTGCCGCTGGCCCTGGTGCTGGGGGCGGCGACGATCAACGCGGTGCCTTGGTTTTTGCTGATCAGCTTGGCGCTGATCGCCGTCACGGTCTTTCTGCCCTTCGCCATCGTCCTGGGCCTCCGCCGCCGCTGGCCGATCCGAACGGCCAAGTTCGGGGTGCGCAACGGCCATCTCGCGGTGCTGTTGCTGGCGCTGTTCATCCTGCTGGCGATGCCGGGCATCGATGTCGGCGCGGATGTTCCGGCCGGGTTGGCAGCCATTGGGATCGCCGTTTTGGTCAAGCTGGTCACGGCCTTGGCCTTCAATCGGGCGCGCCTGTTCGCCATCGACTATTTCTGCGCCATGACCTACCCCAACGCTTTCATCCTGGTGGTGATCGGCCACCTGTCGGACCAGGCCACCATCACGCACATGGCGGCTTGGTTTCTGCTGGCCGCGTCCGTCTTGGCGGCGCTGGACGGCGTCTTCGCCAAGTCGGCCGCCGAACGCGGCGACCCGGACGACATCAGGCGGCTTGTCGGGGTCGGTGACTAGGGCGCGGCCTGCCCTGGCCGAATGCGCCGAACCGGCGTTCTCTGTCTATTCGCGCACCAGCGTGATGCGGCCGGCCAGCGCGTGGTCGCCGGCCTCCCAAACCAGGCAGTGCAGGGTGTTCTGGTCGACCAGCGTGCAGTGGTGAACCGTGGTGTCGCCGACATCGCTCAGAACCACCGATGTGCCGTCCCATCCGACGACGCCGATCATGGGCTGGCCGCCCTGGGTGATCGGCTGGGTGCCTTGGCGTCCCGTCGCGCTACCTTCGCGCGCGACCGTCGATTGGACCGCTTGCAAAACGGCGCCGTCCTGACCGGTGATCTCGATCTGGGCGACATCGTAGCTTTGCGGGAACGTATTGACCTCGCCGGTCCAATAGAGGATCTGGCCGGCGGTCTTAATCCACACCCCCTCCAGATTTGGCATCGGATCATCGGCTTGGGCGGGCAAGCCGACGGCGAGCAGGGCGGCGGCGGCGGCAATGCGTTGGACCGCGCGAACGATGCAGGCCAGCATCGGCCGCTCAGTCCGACGCGCGGGTCAAGACGGATCGGGCGGCCAAGGCGCGCTCGCCAGCCTCCCAGCCGATGCACTGCATGGTATTGGCATCGGTCAACTGGCACATTGAAGCGCTAGTATCCTCGACATCGGCAAAGACCACCGTCGTGCCGTCCCAGCCAATCACGCCCAGCATGGGGTAGGCGTCGGCGCCGATCTGCTCGTCACCGTGATAGCCCCGCGCCGCATCCTCGTCATGGACCGGCATCATGGCGGCTTGGAAAACGCCCTCATGCTGATCGGAAATCACGACCTGGAACGAGACGTAATCCTCGGCGAAATGATTGGTCGACCCGTCCCAATACAAGACCCGCCCATCGGATATGGTCCAGGTTCCTTCCAGGTTCGGCGTCTCCTGCTGTGCGGCCGCCGGCGATGCGGCCAGGGCCACCAGCACGGCCAAGGCGGACGGGCCAAGCACGGACAGTTTGGTTTTCCTCATCGTGTTTGTCTCCTTGTCAAAACGGGGGTCGAGGGGTGCGTGGCACACGGCATAACGGCGCCCACTGTCTAGCCTGGCGGCGTGGTGCAGGGGCGCACGGTCGGCACGTCGGTCGAGGTGCGGGTCAGGGACCAGGTACAGGTTTGCACCGTCAGTCCGGGAATGTTCGGGACGGTGGACGATACCCACACGCCATTGGCGGCGAACCGGAACGGTGTCGACGCCGTCGCGGCGGGAAAAATGCGCACCAGTTCCAGCGATGGGAAGGTGCCGCCGCAGGCGCCGAAATAGCCGGCGATGATGGACCCGTCGGGCGATGGGGCGATTTCGCCGGCATAGAGGCTGTATTCCTGGCCGCCCTCGACTTCGTCGTCATAGACGAGGTCGATGCGGATCGCGGTGCCGTCCTGCACGATGCCCGCAGTCATCGGCCGCGCCCAACTGCCCGGCACGCCGGCTGTTGTGCTGTCGCAGGCGTACATGCCCTGGTACTGGCCGGTCATGGAGAAGTCCTGGGCCCGGGCGGCCGACGCTGTGCCGACCGTTTCCGTCGGGGCGGCCAGCGCCAGGGCGCAAGCTGCGGTGACATGTGGCAGTCGCCGGTTCAGGCGTTCGCGTCTCGGACCCATGCCGTCATCCTCACCGTCTCGACCATGGCGGCCGCACCGATCTTACGGTGACCGGCGCCGATAGACCACCAGCCAGACATCGAACGCGCGTTCGAGGCAGCGGATATTGGTCAGACGGTCAACGAATTGCCTCGCCGCAGCGAGGGCGGGAGCGTGCCGGCTGCCGACGACCAGCGTCACGCGGGGCGCGGCGGGGCCACACCAAACGGTCGGAGTTCCGGCAGGAACGATGCCAGCATGGGGGTTGCCTCGGCGCGCATCGGGCCGCTTAGGATCAGGACGATGCGTGTGCCCTCTATGCCCTCGGGCCAGCCGTCGAGCAGCGCCGGTGGGCTGGTTGCATGGCCGACCGCGTGGAGGATGAGGGGGCCTGAGGGCTCGTCGGCGATTTCCACAAGCCCCTTGACCCGCAACAGGTCCGAGCCGAATGAGGCCTGCAGCGCGGCGATGGCCTCGCCAAGCGTGTGGAGATCGACCGGCTCATCGGCGGTAAAGCAGTAGGCCGTGGCCGTCTCACCGTGGCGGTTGACGTCGTGGGCGTGCCCGTGCCCGTGCCCGTGCGCATGGCCATGATCGGCGTGGCCGCCAGCGGCGGTTTCGAACCTCAGAAACTCCCGGACGTCGGGCGGCTTGCCGGATGGGTCGAAGGCCGCGAGCGAAAAGACGGTTTCGGCATGGGCGTCATGCACGTCCATGACACGCGCGTTCGGGTTCCGCCACGACAGGTCGGCCTTCAAGTCCGCCAGGTCGCGCTTCGACGCCGGGTCCTGCGCCAAGTCCCCCTTGGTGATCAGCAGCAGATCGGCCACCGCCACCTGGCGCCGTGCTTCCTCGAACCGCTCCAAGCCGTGCTCTGCGTTCACCGCGTCCAGCAAGGTCACGACACCGTTCAGCGCGAACCGGTGCAGCATGGCCTCGCTGGTCATGAAGGTCTGCAGGATCGGCACGGGGTCGGCCAGCCCTGTGGTTTCGATAACCACCCGGTCGAAAGACGGGCCGACGCCGCGTTCCTGTTCGTCCAGCAGCCGGAACAAGGTCTGCCGCACGTCGCCGGAGACCGTGCAGCACAGGCAGCCGACCGTCATCTCGACGACGCCCTCGTCCGCCCGCGTGACCAGGCTGCCATCCACGCCGGCCTCGCCAAACTCATTGACGATGACCGCCGTCCTGTCGAAGCCCGGCTCGCTGAGCAAGCGGTTGAGAAAGGTTGTCTTACCGGCGCCCAGGAAGCCGGTCAGGATTGTCACGGGGATCCGGGCCATCACGTCGCCTTGTTGAACGGATGAGACGTCTCGCCTTTGGCAATTGGATCAGACTTGGCGATGGACAAGGGTTTCACGTCCAAATCGCGACAACGGCCATCAGCGCAAAGCCGAAGACCACCGCGGCGAACTCGCGAAGGTCACGGCAACGGGCAACCAGCGTTCCGTTCGCAAGGCCGTGCAAAGTGCCGAGATAGACGAATGTGCCGGCCGCCAGCGACTTAAGCGTGGGCGCTACCAGCGGGTAGGCTGCGTCCCATTCAGCCGCGAGTGCGCCGATCGCGACGCCGAGAGGAAGAAACAAGACAAACACGACAAAGGCGACAAAGCGGGAAACGCGGCCAAGCCGACTGCGGGCCAGCGAGACGGCAAGCGCGAATGACGCCGCCCATTTGTGTGCGACAATGGCGATGAAGATGACGATCGCGACGGCGCCAACGCCACTCGTGCCCAGCGCCGCCCCGGCAAGGAAGGAGTGGATCGAGAGCATTGCCGTGGCAAGCAGGGCCAGAGCCGCGCTCCCGTTACTCGCGTCCCTCGCGGCTGCCCCGAGCTGTTCGAGCAGCAGCAACGCCAAAACGACCGCGCCGCACAACAGGAAAGGCCACGGGTAGTCAACGCCGGCGGCGGCAAAGTCTCCCGCTGCATCGCCCAGCATATGGATGAGACCGGCGCCCAGAAAGACGCCGGCCGCTATGGCCTCGCCACGTACCGCGAGCGTTCCGTCGGCATCGAACCTGCGTCCCGCCAGCACGGGCACGCCGGCCCCGAACGCAACGGCCACGATGACGATCGTCATGAGAGCGAGGAGGAGATCGGGGGGCATCAACGGGATCCAGGGCCAGACAAGGGAGGAAAACTGCCCCGCTGCCAACGCTCCGGCCGTCGCAGGCGCCGGTACTCAGGCGAGTTGTGCGAGGTTGCTCGGGTTTTGCAGACGCTATGTTATATCATAACAGTTTTGCGGCAACCCGTTGGTGTCGTTGCGCCAAGACATCTTCCGCCGATATCGGAACTGGCCTAGTTTAGGGCAATCGGGGGCGTGGGGGCGCCCGCCAGAAAAGCCCCGGTACAATCACGGTCGCGTGCAGCGGCGTTCGCGGGAAGAGGCGCGAACGAGTTTCAAAGCGCGCATACCAAATCACAGCAAGGGCCCGTCGGCGACATCGGCCGCGGGGATGGGAGCGACGCCATGCGCATTCGGTTTGACAACTGCAATCTGTTCGACGGGGTCGGCGACGCGATCCAGCCGGGCTGCCATGTCCTGGTGGCCGACGGGAAGATCGCCGAAGTCTCGGAGACCGCGATCGCGGGCGACGCGGATCGCGTGGTCGACGCCACCGGCCAAACCTTGATGCCCGGCCTGATCGACGCCCATGTGCATATCGCCGCCGCCGTGCCCAACCTGGCGGTGCTGGAGGCGCTGCACCCAACCTATGTGGCCCATTGGACGGCGCAATACATGTCCGCGATGCTGGATCGCGGCTTCACCACGGTGCGCGATGTCGGCGGCGGCGACGCCGGCACCAAACGTGCCCAGCAAGAGGGGCTGGTGCGCGGCCCGCGCCTGTTCACCTCGGGCAAGGCGCTTGGCCAGACCGGCGGGCATACGGATTTTCGGGGCACCAGCCGGGTCGATGTCGGCGATCTGCAGCGCCGGCATCTGCCCGCGCTTGGGCGCATCGTCGACGGCGTGCCCGCCTGTCTGGCCGCCGCCAGGGACGAGCTGCGCCTGGGCGCGGACTTCGTGAAGATCATGGCCAATGGTGGTGTCGCGACCCCGACCGATCCGATCGACTGGATCCAGTTCACGCCGGAGGAAATCCAGGCCATCGTGACGGCGGCCGAGGCGTCCTGCACCTACGTTGCAGCCCACACCTACACCGCGCGGGCGATCGAGCATGCCTGTGTGAACGGGGTGCGCACGCTGGAACATTGCAACCTGATCGACGACCGGGTGGCGGGGATTTTGAAGGCGCGTGGCGCCTATGCCGTGCCGACCTTGATCATCTATGACTGTCTTGATCGCCATGCCGACGCCATTGGCCTGGGCGGCGCGAACCGGGAAAAGAACCGCATGGTGCGCGAGGCCGGGCTGCGGTCCCTGGAGATCCTGGCGCGGGCGGAGGTGCCGATGGGCTATGGCACCGACCTTCTGGGCTGGATGCACCAGGACCAATCGACGGAGTTCACGTTGCGGACGCAGGTCCTGCCGGCGGCGGACGTTCTGCGGTCCGCGACCTCGGTGAATGCAGAGATCGTGCGCCGGCCCGATCTCGGGCAGGTAACCACGGGCGCGACGGCGGATCTGATTCTGGTCGATGGCGACCCGATCGCCGAGATCGCCTGCCTGACAGGCCAGGGCGAGCGCATCCCCATGGTGGTGCAGGACGGTGTCGTGGTGAAGGAGGGCCCTTAAGCCTTACGGGGACTTAGGGGGGACCCCGGCGCGTTCGCCACGCGCGCCGGGGCACCGCTTAGTGGGCTACGCCGCTGCCGCCAACGGCAAGGACGTTGTAAGGCATGCCCTCAACCGCGATCGGGTCGAGTTCAGCGAACTCCTCCAGGTCGACGACCCGCAGGCTGGCGTTCAGCGGATCGGTCAGGACCAGCCGGTCGCCCGCGACCGCGATCCGGGGCCGTGGATCGCTCCAATGGCCATCCATCGAATAGGGCTGCGTGACCGGCAGGCTTTGCTCGACCTCGGCGGACAGCATGTTCAGCCTGTGCAGCGAACCGTCCTCGGTCAGGATATAGGCGAATTGGGGCCTTGCGGGATCGAGGGCGAAATGCACCCGGCGGAACGGCAGCTCAACACGGGTGAAGTAGGGCTCCGTCGTCGGGTCCAGGACGACGACCGCGTCCGCGCCGTGATTGCCCAGGAAGATCTGCATCGCGGGCGAGCCCAGCAAAGTGCCGGTCATGGCTTCCGGAAAATCGGCCGGGTAGGGCAGCATGGTGAACGCATCGGGCCCGCCCGTGGTATCGTGGGCGATCACGCCCTCCCGGCAGCCGGCCACCACGAAAGTGCCTGAGAACGACTCGCCATGCAGATCGGTGCAGACATGCATGTCGCCGAGGGGTGATCCGTCCGCGGCAAACGCGCCGATGCCGACGCGTGGCGGCAACCGGTCGTCCTCAACCGGCTCCTCCGACGCGATCGAGCTTAGGTAATAGTCGCCCATGGCGGCAACGAAGCCGTGATGCGCAACGTTCATCGGAAACCTGTCTTCGTCCAGGTCCCCTTGCACGATGGCGCCTTCGTCCAGCAGGGCGGCGTATCCGCCTTGGTCGAAGGCGATTGCCACCTGGCCGGAATGGTCGACGAAGTGGACCGGCCGCGGCCCCGCGACCGATCCAATGGAACCGGGGTCCGAGACCTCGATGTCGGAATGGTCCCCGTGATCGTCGATGTTTACGCCGCTGGCCAGGAAATCGACCTGGTCATTCCCGGGCTGAACCGCGGCGACCACGGCCTGGCCCGCTGCGCTGTGCAGCCGCGCCGGTCCGGCAAGCTCGAACGTCCAGCGCTGGTCCGGCGCTTCAAGATCGATGGCCGTCACGATCGGGTCGGTGTGGTCCGCGATGAAAATCCGCCATGCGGTTGCGTCCTCATCCGCCCAGGCGGCAGGGGCGAACGCCAGGACGGCCCCCATGAAGCCGGCGGCGGAAAGTTTCGACAAGGTCATCTCGAATACCTTCGTTGGTCGTTGATGGGTCATGATCCGTCCCTATCCAGCTGCGCGTGTACGGGGCAGATGGAACGGTTGCGTGCCAGGTCTTCTTGCCTGCCTGGTCTGATCGGGCGTTCCGCGCCGCATCGCGTTCGCCCCTGGCTCGTGCGGTTCGCCGGCGGACCGGCGAAGCCGCGAGGTGGTTACAAGCTCGTGCTGCCGGGCTTGCCGGTCACCTCTCGTTCTCCGGCCGCATGACCGGGTCGAGGACCAGCACCAGCCGTGTCTCGCCCGTGCCCTCGATGGGCGGCGACCGGTGCCGAAGGCCGGCGTCCGGCTGCTCAGGCCACAAGGTGCCGCGCAGCACGATGGGCGCACCGGTCGGCGCGGTGAACACTCGCCTCGGGTCCGTTCCATCGGTTGAGATGCCGTATTGCGTGCCCGTCCCGCGATAGGTGCAGATCAGGCGCGCCGTGACGGCGTCGATGTGGAACCTGCGGCACATGTTCGTGGTCACGACATCGAAGCGCAGGCGCAAGTAAGGCGCGCGCATCAGGCCGGCAAAGATATCCGCCAGGGCCGCGACATCGTCGATCAGCCATGCGCGTTCCGGGCAGTCCGGGGTGCCGGAGGCGTCGCAGATATGGCGCACTGCTTCACGCACATCGGCGGGCCAGACAATCGTGCGCGCCTTCGGCAGGCGGCCGGGCCTCAAGCCGTCGATCCACGACTGAAAGCCCGGCGGGGCCTGCCGCCGCCACAGTGAAGCGGCGCAGCCCGGGTGTTGAAGTGCCGACAAGCCGTCAGCAGTGTCGGCGACGCCTATTGCGCTCGCGTCATCCCGCGCGATTTCCCGCACCAGGCTCATGCCGCCTGCTCCGTACGCCGCCAGATTGGGAACGGGTCCGGCAAGTCCGGCAGGGCGTCAGGCCCCGGTGCGAGTGCCTCCGGCACAAGGCAGGCGTCCAGGCGCGCCTTCAGGGCGGGCCAGTCGATGCCGGCCCCGATGAAGACGATCTCCTGCCTGCGGTCGCCCCAGGGGTCTTGCCAGTGCGACTCGATGTACGACCGCGCGCCGCCCTCGCCGCCCGGCCAGCGTTCCATGGGCACGGAGGCCCACCAAATCCCTAGCGGTGAGACGCTCGACATCGACCCGGCCAACGAGAACTCGACCACCCAGTCGGGCCGCGTGGCGATCCAGAAATGCCCCTTGGCGCGAATGACACCCGGCAGCTCACCGTTGAGCAGGTTGTTGATCTTCTCCGGCTCAAACGGGCGACGCGCCCGGTAGACATAGCTCGCGACGCCGTACTCCTCGGTCTCCGGCACGTGGTCGGCGAAGCCGTAAAGCTCCTTGGCCCACAGCGGGTGTTCGTGGGCCTTCTCGTAATCGAACAGCCCGGTGTCCAGGATCGTTTCTGAGGGCACGTTGGCGAAATTGGCCTCGATAATCCGCGCGTCGGCGTTCAGGCTACGGATGATCTTGCGGGCGGCATCCACCTGGCGCCAATCCGCGTCCGCCACCTTGTTCAGGATCACAACATCGGCGAATTCAATCTGGTCGGTCAGCAGGTGAACGAGCGTCCGCTCATCCTCCTCGCCCAGCGTTTCGCCCCGGTCGCGCAGGAAGTCGTGGCTGGAATAGTCCTTCAGCAGGTTCACCGCGTCCACCACCGTCACCATCGTGTCGAGGCGGGCGACGTCCGACAGGCTCACACCCGCCTCGTCGCGAAAGTCGAACGTGGCGGCGACGGGCAATGGCTCGGAAATGCCGGTCGACTCGATCAGCAGGTAATCGAACCGTCCCTCGGCGGCGAGGCGCCGCACCTCGGCCAGCAGATCGTCGCGCAGCGTGCAGCAGATGCAGCCGTTGGACATCTCAACCAGCGTCTCGTCGGTGCGGCTGAGCTCGGTATCCGCACGCACCAGATCGGCGTCGATATTCACCTCGGACATGTCGTTGACGATGACCGCAACGCGGCGCCCGTCGCGGTTGTTCAACACGCGGTTCAGTAGGGTCGTTTTGCCCGCGCCGAGGAAGCCGGACAGGACGGTGACGGGAAGGCGGGCGTCTTGCGTGTTCATGGCTTCGTTGGCCTCGCTTGCGAAATCAGCGCTTGCTTGGGGGGCGTGTGTTTGGGGTCATCGCGGGATGGCGCACCGGACCGAGACCGCTGGGCGCCAGGCTGCCTGGCCTGGAGAGCGGCCCGTCGCACCGACGCCAGCGCGCCGGCACGATTGTTTGCATCGTGCTTGCCTGCTTTCTCACCCACGATCCCCCGATCACACGCGCCTCGTATATGTTATGTTATAACATAGCGCAATATGCGTTTTGCGACTGGGAACCATGCATGCGCCCACGCGCCGCACTCTGCGGCCGTCATGCGGAGTCAATGCCGGGCTTTGGTGCCGGCACGACGACGGTCGGATAAGATCAGGGGTTCGGTGGACTGTTGGCCCGACCCGAGGCCGCGGCGTCGGGCGCTATGCCGTCACTCGTCCGTTTGCGCCTCGATGCGCGTGAATTCAACGGGCGTTCCCGCGTTGAACGTCAGGATGAACAGATCGGGGTTTTTCATAGTCCGCCATTCCTCAAACCCGAACGCGGGATCGACGCGACCGAGGATGCTGGCGATGAGATTTCCATGCGTGACGACCGCCGGAAAGCCGTAGCCGAGGCCCAGCACATCCCGCAAGGCGCCCAGCGCCCGGTCACAGGTCGCGTTCAGGCTCTCGCCGCCACCGACCGCATAATCGAAGTCTTCGAACGAGCGCCTGACATGCACCAGCCAATCCGGCAATGGCTTCAGGGAAAGAACCCGCTCATAAAGATCGTCGTGGATTTCGACGCCGAGCCTGTTGTCGGTCGCGAAGGGCGCGGCGGTGTTCCTGGCCCTCAGATAGGGGCTGGAAACCACCCCATCGACCTTCAGCTGAAGCAGCCGTTCGGCAAGATCGCGCGCCTGCCGGTGGCCCACGGGGGTGAGGTCGGCGTCAGGGTCCTGGCCGGAGGATTCGGCGTGCCGGATGAGGAGAAGGTTTTGGCCGATGGCTGATGCTCCCTTTCGCAGTGCCGGCCGCGCCCTTTGAACCTAAGCAAGCTGGCGGATCGATCAATGTCGGCTTCATTCTGCCATCCTGTCATCGGCGGCCGGCGCAACGAAGTTCTGCTTTGAGCCCGTTACAGACCTCCCGGAACATGCCGATAGACCAGATCACCTGGGTCCTGCGGGCGCGCATGCTCGTCAAGCGTGGCGCCGAGGCGTTCAGCAAGGCGGATCGAGCGCGCGTTGTCTGGACCGATGTAACTCACCAGTGTCTCCAGTTTGCGCACCTGAAAAGCCCAATCGCGCATCGCGATAGCGGCTTCAAATGCGTACCCATTGCCTTCGGCCTCAGTGTCTAGCTGCCATCCGAGTTCCGGCTCTGGGAAACGTGGGCCTTGATTGATCTCAATTTGCCCAATGCATTGTTTTGCCTCTAGAAGCTCGATTGACAGATTGCCGACGCCAAAAAGCTGCCATAACGCGATCCCATGGCAAAAGGCGCCCCACGCGTACGCGATTGAAAACGGTCCGCCCATGTGCTCAGCGCGATCTGATGTCATCACCTCCGCGAAACTGGGCCAGTCTGCGAGCACGGGCTCCCGCAGGAGAAGACGATCTGTCTTGATGATTGGGGCGATCTTCATGACAGCAAATCCGTTCAGGCGTGCACAAACCTATCTGCCAGCACGACCCCATCATGACCAGTCGCTTTGTCCGCATCGCCGTCCTTGCTGCTTGGTAGAATAGATGACGGGGCGAGCCCGATTTGACCGGGCAGTCGCATACCAGACTGACAGCGTTCGCAACGACCGATATGGAACCGCCAGACCGCCGAAGAGCCAACCATGATCAAACCTGACTTCGCCGCGACGATGGCGCGGCACAATCGTTGGCAGAACCGGTCGCTCGTGGCGGCGGCGGATAGCCTGACGGACGTGGACCGGTGGCGGGACCGTGGCGCGTTCTTTCGCTCTATCGCCGAGACCTTGAACCACATATTGTGGGACGACCGCATCTGGCTGGCCCGCTTGCGGGGTGACGAAGCGACGGCGGCAGAGATCGGCGCGCGCCACCCCTACACCGACACGCCGCGCGACTGGTCGGCCTATGTGCGCGAGCGTGCCGCCCTCGACGACGAGATCGTGGCCTGGGCCGACAGCCTTGCCGAGGCGGACTTCGCGCGGCCGATCGCC
>JBCBSH010000021.1:0-32679 GCA_039819285.1 Pseudomonadota bacterium | reverse complement strand
GTCTATTACCGCACCGACATCTTCGAGGAAAACGGCATTGAGGTGCCGGAAACCTTCGACGACCTGATCGCGGCCTGCGGCACCCTGCGTGACGCGGGTATCGCGCCGGTGACCATCGGCACCAAGTTCCTTTGGACGGCCGCCGGCTGGTTCGACTATCTGAACCTGCGCACCAACGGTCTGGAATACCATCTCGGCCTGATGAACGGCGAAATCCCCTACACCGACGATGGTGTGCGGGCGACCTTCGCCAACTGGCAGCGGCTGCTCGATGCTGACTGCTACATCGCCGACCACACCGCCTATTCCTGGCAGGAGGCCATTCCGTTCCTGACCCAGGGTGACGCGGCGATGTACCTGATCGGCAATTTCATTACGCCGTTCTTCCCGGAAGACAGCATGGACAACTATGGCTTCTTCCAGTTCCCGGTGATCGACGACAGCGTCGGCACCTATGAGGATGCGCCGATCGATACGCTGCACATTCCGGCGAACGCCGAAAACCAGGAAGATGCGATGCGGTTCCTGGCCTTCATGTCGCAGGCCGAAGTGCTGACCGACATGAACGAGGCGCTGAATCAACTGCCGCCAAATAGCGAGTCACAGGTTCCGGACAACCGCTTCCTGGAGGCCGGCTTCGCGATGCTGAGCGCGGCCGACGGCATCGCCCAGTTCTACGATCGCGACACCGATCCGGAAATGGCGCGGGCCGGCATGGAAGGCTTCCAGGAGTTCATGGTGAACCCGGATCGTCTGGACAGGATCCTGGAGCGGCTCGACCAAACGCGCGAACGCATCTTCCGATAGTGGGCTAGCCGATCTCTCCCCCGGCGTCGGCTCTCGACGTCGGGGTTCTCTTTCATTTGAGAGGAGGGTTTCGCCGTGGCCGCATCGATTCCGCGCGAACATCGCCGGGCAGCGTTTTGGTTCCTGCTGCCGGCGCTGATCATGTTCACCGTCTATGTCATCTATCCGATCCTGCAAAGCTTTTGGATCAGCTTTCATGAGTGGGACGGGCTGACGGACACCATGGAATGGGTCGGTCTTCGGAACTACGAAGATCTGATCTTCTATGATTTCGAGTTCTGGACGGCGATCCTCAACAATCTCTGGTGGCTGATCTTCTACCTGCTGGCGCCGCTTTTCGGCCTGCTGATGGCGCTGTTCCTGAACCAGACGGTGCCAGGGATACGCATCGCCAAATCCCTGTTCTTCTTCCCCTTCGTGATCAGCCAAGTGGTCGTCGGGCTGGTTTTCTCATGGTTTTACGACCCGTCGTTTGGCCTGCTGAACGAGGTTTTGGGATTTTTCGGCCTACCGGGCATCAGCCTGCTGTCCTCGGAACGCTGGGTCACCTTTGCGATCATTTTCGCCGGGCTCTGGCCGCAAACGGCGTACTGCATGATCCTCTATCTGACCGGCCTCAATAACATCAATCCGGAACAGATCGAGGCGGCCCGCATCGACGGCGCCAAGGGCTTCACGCTCTATTGGAACGTCATCCGGCCTCAACTCGCCCCCGCGACCTTCCTGGCGATCGTGGTCACAGTCATCGGCGCGCTGCGCAGTTTCGACCTGGTCTCGATCATGACCAATGGCGGCCCGTTTGGCAGTTCGACCGTGCTGGCGTTCAAGATGTATGAGGAGGCGATCTTTAACTTCCGGGTCGGCTACGGCGCCTCGATCGCGGTGGTGCTGTTCCTGATCATGGCCGTTTACATCGCGTACTTCCTCACGCGCATGCTCCAACAAGAACGGTCGGGGGGCTAAGGCGATGTATCCGACACCGATCGAAAAATACGGCGCCGGCACGCGCACCGGCTACAACATCGCGCTGTGGGTCGTTCTGCTGATCTGGCTGCTGCCGCTCTTGGCGGTGATGCTGACCAGCATCCGCAGCCTGGAGGATATCTCCAGTGGCAACTATTGGGGCTGGCCGACGGACTTCCTCCTGATCGAGAACTACACCGAGATCTTTCGGGCGACCCCGCTTGGCCGGTATCTGTTGAACAGTGTCATGATCACCATTCCGACCGTCATCGGCGTGTTGGTGCTCTCGACCTTGGCCGGCTTCGCATTGGCCATCTACAAGATCAGGCTCGGCTTCTTCGTCTTCGCCATGTTCATCGCCGGCAACTTCATCCCGTTTCAGATCCTGATGATCCCGGTGAAGGACCTGACCGAGTTTCTCGGCATGTACGACACCATGCCCGGCCTGATCATGTTCCACATCGCTTTCCAAAGCGGCTTTGCTGTGCTGTTCATGCGGAACTTCATCAAGGCGTTGCCGCATGAGCTGATCGAGGCGGCGCGGGTCGAGGGTGCCAACGAATTCCAGATCTTCTGGTATGTGGTCGTGCCCTTGGTAAGGCCGGCGATCGCCGCCATGGCGGTGCTGGTCTTCACCTTCATCTGGAACGACTATTTCTGGGCCATCGTGTTGGTGCAAAGCGACAATGCCCAGCCGATCACGGCCGGCATCCAGTCGCTGCGCGGTCAGTGGGTTGCGAGTTGGCAGTTGATCTCCGCCGGCTCGGTCGTCGCGGCCCTGCCCCCGGTGATTATGTTCTTCCTTATGCAGAGGCACTTCATCGCCGGCCTGACCATGGGCGCGACGAAGGGCTAGGATCGTCGCATAGCGATTCGGAGGGCGAGGGCTGACCGTTAGTGGTGCACACATCGTTTGCGTCGGATGGTGTCCTTCGATTGGACGCGTCGGGGACCACGTTGCTGATCGGTATCGGCGGCGTGGTCCCCAAGCTTTTGCACTGGGGCCAAGCCCTCCCTGACCGCATGCCGCTGGCCGGCATCGAAGACAGTGCCCAGCGCCCGGTCTATCTCAACAGTGTCGACGAAGACGTGCCGCTGACCCTGCTGCCCCAGTCCGGATTGGGGTTCTTCGGCCAGCCGGCCATCGAAGGCTCGCGTGACGGCCTGGACAGCTTCACCGACCTAGCGTTGGCGAACGTCGAAGCGTCGGAAAACGGCTTCGTCTTCAGGCTCTCCGACGACATCGCCCGCCTGTCGGCCGATCTTGAGCTGAGGCTGGACCCGGAGACGGGAGTCCTGGCCCAGCGCATCACCGTTCGAAACGACGGCGACAAGCCGTTCGACATTGGCTGGTGTGCCGCCGCGTCGTGGGCGATGCCCTGGCGGGCCCGCGAGGCGCTCAGCTTCGAAGGCAGATGGAGCCGCGAGTTCCAGGAACGCCGCGTCGCCCTGTCGCTCGGGCGCTATGTCCGCGAAAACCGCAAGGGGCGTACGTCCCATGACACGTTCCCCGGCATGATTGTCGGTACGCCGGGTTTCGGCGAAACGTTGGGCGAGGTTTGGGGCTGCCATTTGGGCTGGAGCGGCAACCATCGGATGCTAGCGGAGACCCTTTCGGACGGCAGCCGCCAGATTCAGCTCGGCGAGCTTCTGTCCCCCGGTGAGGTAAACCTGGAAGCCGGTGCCGCTTACACCTCGCCCTGGGCCTACGGCGCATACAGCGCGGACGGGCTGAACGGCCTGACGGACCGTTTCCACCGCTTCGTACGCGACAAGTTGATCACCTGGCCCGGCGGCTCCATGAAGCCGCGCCCGGTGATCGCCAACACCTGGGAAGCGGTCTATTTCAGCCACGATCTGGACCGGCTCGCGGCGCTCGCCGATCGGGCGGCTTCCGTCGGTGCGGAACGTTTCGTGCTCGACGATGGCTGGTTCGGCGGCGACCTGTCGGGGCGCGATGACGACACGACCAGCCTGGGCGACTGGCAGATCGACCATCGCAAATGGCCGGCGGGCCTGCACCCGCTGATTAATCACGTGCGCGGCCTGGGCATGGAATTCGGCCTTTGGGTCGAACCGGAAATGGTCAGCCCGCAAAGCGATCTCTACCAGGCCCATCCCGATTGGGCGCTACATGTGCCCGGCCGCCGCCGACCCACAGCGCGCCACCAGCTGGTCCTGGACCTAACCCTGCCGGAGGCCTTCGACCATGTCTGGCAGGCGCTCGACACCCTGCTGAAGACCCATGAGATCTCGTATCTGAAATGGGACATGAACCGGGATCTGGCGCCGAGTGCCAGCGCCGGGGTACCTGTGCAGTCTGCGCAGACCAAGGCAGTCTATGCGTTGATCGAGCGGCTGCGCGCGGCCCATCCCTCGGTCGAGATCGAAAGCTGTGCGTCCGGCGGTTCGCGTGCCGACTATGGCGCGCTTTCCAGAACCCATCGGGTCTGGACCAGCGACTGCAACGACGCCCATGAACGCCAGCGCATTCAGCGCGGCGCGGCCCGTTTCCTGCCGCTTTGCGTGCTGGGCTGCCATATCGGCCCAAACCCGGCGCACACGACGGGCGGCTATGACAGGCTGGAGTTTCGGGCAATCACGGCATTGTTCGGCCATATGGGGCTGGAACTGAACCTGCTCGATCTCACGCAGTCAGAGTTGGACGAGATCGCGCAGGTGATCTCGGTCCACAAACATCACCGCGCGCTGCTGCATACCGGCCGCTATGTGCGCCTGGACGACGATCTAGAGCCCGGACGCATGGGCCACGGCGTGGTCGCCCCGGAAGGGGCCGAGGCGATGTACGCAGTGGTTCAGCTCGATTCGCCCGAAACCACGACCTCGCCGCCTGTACGTCTGCTGGGGCTCTCGTCCGATCGGTCCTACCGCGTTCGCTTCGCCTTGCCGGTCCCGGAAGGCGCCAGGGCGGATACGCCGTCAATCGCCGCCATGTCGGGTGCGAACGGGATCATTCTGGCCGGATCGGCGCTGACCTCTATCGGTTTGCAACTGCCGACGCAATGGCCGCGCAGCGCCCTTCTGCTGCATGTACAGGCGATCGATTAGGTCTCGCTGACCGTTGCCACAAACCGCGCCTCCGGTTGTCGGGTCAACACCTGATCGAGCCAGTCGTCGAACCCGCCGCTCTTGACCAGCGCAACGATTGAGCCGCCAAAACCGCCGCCGGTGAGGCGGGCGCCTACCGCGCCCTGATCGAGGGCCACGTCAACCAGCGCGTCGACCGCGGGCACGGAGACGGCGTAATCGTCGCGTTGAGACCCATGGCTCGCGGCCATCAGGCGGCCGAACGATGCAGTATCGCCGTCGCGCAGGGCAGCAACCCCGTCGAGGACTCGCTGGTTCTCGGTGACCACGTGCCGCGCGCGTTGGTTCAGCGGCGCTGGCAAGGCCTCGATCCCGGACAAATCGTCCATCGATAGATCGCGCAGGCTCGCCACGCCAAGCGCTCGGCAAGCCGCCTGACATTCCGCGACCCGCTGGCCGTATCCGCCATCCGTCAACTGGTGCTTGACGCCGGAATAGACCACCGCGATGTGGTGGCCGGCGGGCAGGGGCACTGTCTCCGTCGACAGATCACGGGTATCCAGAAACAGCGCTTCGCCGGGTCGTGCAACGCTCGCCGCCATCTGGTCCATGATGCCGCAGGGCATGCCGACAAACTCACTTTCGGCGAACTGGGCGAGCCGTGCGATCTCGGCATCGTCGATGGCCAAGTTCAGCGCCGTGCGCATCGCCTTGAGAATGGCAACCTCGAACGCGGCCGAACTGGAAACGCCGGCGCCAACGGGGATGTCGGTTACCGCCGCCAGGCGAAACGCGGGCGCGGTCGTTCCGGCGTTGCTGAGCGCGTGCAGGCAGCCCAGCGCATAGTCCAGCCAGTCTTCCCGCCTGCCATGCACCAGGTCGGCGTGAAACGGCCCGCCGAACCCTTCGCTAACGCCTTCGACCTGCCCGAAATCTCCGTCGGTCGGTGTCAGCGCAATGCCCGTGTGGCAGTCCAGCGGGGTCGGCAGGACAAAGCCGTCATTGTAGTCGGTGTGCTCGCCCAGCAGGTTGGCGCGTGCCGGCGCGCTGGCGACCGCGGCCGGTTCGCTGCCGAAGGTCTGGGTGAACAGCGCGTGGGCGCGGGTTTCGACTGTCATCAGCGGGTGGGTCGCGCGTCGCGCAGCCGGTCGACCATTTCCTCCGGTGCTACGTCGGCCAGGAACACGCCCGTGCCCTGTTCCATGGCGGCCAGATATTTCAGCTTGTCGGCGCTGCGCTGCAGGGGCAGGAACTGAAAGTGAAACTGGAAGGTCTTTTCCTCGCCCTTCGGTGCTGCCATCAGGTGCATGAAGTAGGGCATCGGCTGGTCAAACAGCGCGTCATAGGTCGCGACGACTTCGCCCAGCACGGCGGCCAGGTCGCTGACCTCCGCCGACGACAGGCTCCATGGCCCGGCGTGATCGGCGAACGGCGCGACCCAGATCTCAAAAGGAAAGCGTGCGAAAGGCGGCACGAACGCCGCCATGGTTGAACCGGTGACCACATCGTATCGCTCGCCGATCTTGTCGCGCAAACGGTCCAGCACCGGGCCGTCGCGAAAGCTGGCGGCCTGGGTTTCGATGATCGGCGGCCGGAAGCCCAGCGCATAGATTTGGCCGTGCGGATGGTGCAGCGTGGCACCGACCGCCTCGCCACGGTTTTCGAACGGCAGCACGAAGTCGATCTCAGGCCGGCCCAGCAGATCGGTCAGCCGGTCGGCCCAGGCATGGATCAGCAGTTCGCGCCGGTCCTGCGCGATCGTCGCCAGACTGCCGACATGGTCCGGCGAGTAGATCACCACCTCGCACCTGCCGACGCCCGGCTTTGTCTCGATCGGCAGGGCCGGCGCGGTCGCCGCGTCGAGGTGGAAGCTCGGAAAGCGGTTTTCGAAAACCGCCACGTCAAAGCTCTCGAACGGGATTTCGCCCGGATAGGCGCCTGGCTTGACCGGGCATAGCGGGCAATACTCCGGCGGTGGCTTATAGGTCCGGTTCTGCCGGTTGGTGGCGTAGGCCACCCATTCGCGGCGCAACGGATGCCAGCGCATGTGCGGTTCCGGCTTTGCCACCGGGTCGAGATCGTTGGTCGGGGCGAGCGTGTGGGGCGTGTGGCTGTACAGGAACAGGTCGCGCCCGTCCTTCTTGACGTGGTGGCGCCGGTGGACCTGTTGGGTTGTCTGGACGTTCAGCATTCCGGCCCCGGCTATTGCAGTTCTTTCAGCCGGAAACCGTGGGCGGGCGCGCCCTCCCGGTACCAGCGCCAGGCGGTTTCCACGATGGTGTCGATGTCCGAGCGCGGCGTTTCGAGGCCGATGTCGGCGCGGGCGCGCGAGGGATCAGCGACCAGGCGGGGCGGATCGCCCGCGCGCCGTTCGATCTCGCTCACGGGAACGGCACGGCCTGTCACCCGTTCGGCCGCCACGATGATCTCCCGCACCGACGCGCCTGAACCGGTGCCGAGATTGTAGGCGCTTGACTGGCCGCCATTACGCAGATGTTTCAACGCCTTGACGTGAGCGTCAGCCAGGTCGGCGACGTGGACATAGTCGCGGATCGCCGTGCCGTCTGGCGTCGGATAGTCCGTGCCGTAGATATCGATGCTGGGCACATCCCCGGCCGCCGCCATCAGGATGCGCGGCACCAGATGGGATTCCGGGTCATGGGCCTCGCCGATCTCGCCGTCAGGGTCGGCCCCGGCAGCGTTGAAGTACCTGAGCGCGATCGATTTCAATCCAAATACGCCGAAATCGGTCAGGATCTGTTCGACCATCCACTTGCTGCGACCATAGGGGTTGATCGGCAGCTTGGTCGCGTCGTCGGGAATGGGCACGCTTTCCGGTTGGCCATAGACCGCCGCCGTGCTGGAAAACACGATCGTGTCGACGCCCGCATCGTTTAGCGCGCACAGCAGGGTCAGGCTTCCCGCGACATTGTTGCGATAATACTTGTCCGGTGCCCTGACCGATTCACCGACCTGGATGCTGGCGCCGAGATGGATGGCCGCGATCGGTCGATGGGCAGCCAGAACATCAGCCAAACGGCCCGCGTCAGAAATGTCTCCGACCTCCAGCGGCCCCCATTTGACGGCCCAGTCATGCCCGGCGGACAGATCATCGTAAACGACTGGCTGAAAACCGTCGTTGGCCAGCGCCTTGCAGGTGTGGCTGCCGATATAGCCGGCGCCGCCGACGACCAACACAGATGGCATTGTCCCTCCAAGATCCCAGCGATCGTTTGAGCGCCGCCGGGTGTACTCCTCAGCTTAGCGCCTTGGCGGTCCGGCACAATGCACAATCGCATATTTTCGCAAGGGATCGAAAGTTTTTGATAGTTGCCAGCCCCTATTGCCACGCCGTCGGCATGGCCCTGGTCAATACCGGACGCTAGGGATGCAGGCCGACATAGCGGGCGCGCGGGCGGATCAGGGTGCCGTCCGCGATCTGCTCCATAGCGTGGCCGATCCAGCCGACCGCACGGCCGATGGCGAACAGACAAAGCGGCGCGCGCGGTGGCAGGTCCAGCATGTCCACCATCAAGGTCAGCGCGAAGTCGATTGTCGGCGGGCTTGCGGCAAGATCCGTGGCTGCCTGGGCGATGTCCAAGGCCCGATTGAAGCGCCGCTGGCCGGCGAAGTGCGGCCTCATGAGGTCGATCAGGATGGGCGCGCGGGGATCGCCCTCGGGATAGATCGGATGGCCGAACCCGGGCAGCGGATCGCCACGTGCCAGCCGCTCGGCGATCGCTCGCTCGGCGTCCGGCGCCTCCAGCAAGTCCGGCAATAGGGCCGCCACCCGATCGGTCATACCGCCATGGCGCGGGCCACCCAGCGCCGCCAAGCCGGCCGCGACACCCGCATAGAGCGAGGCGCCGGTCGAGGTCACGACCCGGGCGGCGAAGGTCGACGCGTTCAACTCGTGATCGGCCGATACCACCAGCGCGGCGCGCAAAAGGTCGGCATCCCCCGTCGGCCAGACGGCCGCCAGTTGCGCATGAATGGCATCTTGCTTCGGCTTCGATCCAATGATCACAGCCGTCAACGACCGCAGCAGTCGGGCGCCGGTGTCCGCCAGGCCCGCCGGCGATCGGTTGAGCGCGGTGCGATCCTCGGCGCCGATGACGGGCAGCAGCGCCTGGGCGCGCACGATCGGATCGACGGCGGCGAGGGAGGCGCAGAGGTCGATGACAGGCGCCGGCCAGGTCGGCGACGGGCTGGCAAAGGGATCTTCGCTTGCCGACCACACCAGGCCGGCGACGGTCTCAAGGCTCGCCGCTTGTGCCAGGCCGGCGACCTCGCGGCCGCGATAGCGAAATCCTTGCGGTCCGATGTCGGTGATCGCCGATTCCAAAACAGGCAGCGACGCCCGCGACGCCCGGTCGCCCCCTGCTTCGCGAACCCGACCATCGATCAGACGACGGACATCCTCGGCCCGATACAGACGCTTGCGGCTGTGGGCGCGGGATTCCGAGCGGATCAAGCCGCGACTGACATAGGCGTAGAGCGTCGCCCGGCTGACATTCAGCTCAGCCGCCGCCTCTTCAGCCGTCAGGAAGGCCGTCTTCATTGCGATATATTGATCAATTCAATCAAGATTGACAACAATGATGCGTATCCAAAGATGGGCAGATGGACAGTCGATGTTGGGAGTTGAGAGTATGAGTGTTGGGTTGGATGGCGTTGTTGCGGCTGAAACCGCGCTCAGCCACGTGGATGGAGAGGCTGGGACCCTGATTCTGAAGGGGTTGCCGTTGGATGCGGCGGCGACGCTTGATTTCGAGGGCGTTTGCGCCCTGCTTTGGGACGGCCTCATGGATACGCAAGGCGAACTGAAGGCGCGCTTGGGCGCCGCCAGACAGCAGGCGTTCGATCGGGTCGGGCACATGCTGCCCGCCGCCGACGGGTTGACGCCGGTCGAAGGTCTTCGCCTGATGCTGTCGGGGCTGGCGGATGAGACCGACCTCGATCCGGCCGTGCAAGTGACCGGTGCTGTGCCGGTGTTCGTCGCCGCGCTGGATCGCCATCGGCGCGGTTTGCAGCCGATCGAACCCAGTCCGGCCCTCGGCCAGTCGGCCGATTTTCTGGCGATGCTGGCCGATGAGACCGCCGACCCGGCGATCGTCGCCGGTCTCGATACCTATCTGGTTACCGTCGCGGATCACGGGCTGAATGCCTCGACCTTCGCGGCCAGGGTCGTGGCGTCGACGCGGGCCGGCATGGTGTCATCGGTCGTTGCCGCGCTCTGCGCCCTGAAGGGCCCTCTGCACGGCGGCGCACCCGGCCCGGTGCTGGATATGCTCGACGCGATCGGTGGCGAGGACCGTATCGACACGTGGCTTGACGAGACGCTAAAGCAGGGCGACCGGCTGATGGGCTTCGGCCACCGGGTCTACAAGGTGCGTGACCCCCGCGCCGACGTGCTGAAACGTGCGGTTGCGAAGCTGAAGGGCGACCGGATCGCGTTCGCCGAAAGGGTGGAGCAAGCCGCGATTGCGCATCTCGCCCGGCACAAACCCGGCCGCAGGTTGGAGACGAATGTCGAGTTCTACACGGCGTTGCTTCTGGACCGCATCGGCCTCGATCGCTCGCTGTTCACGCCGGTCTTTGCCATGGGCCGGGTGGCCGGCTGGGCCGCCCATGTAATGGAGCAGGAGGCGACGGGTCGCTTGATCAGGCCCCAGTCGCGCTATGTCGGCCCGACGCCCCAGCAGGCCGCCTGACGAGCGTCTCAGACGATCAGGGCGGCGCCGTCTCGACGGGGATCGGCCGCTGCGGCGACCGCACCGTTTGGCAGCCGTTCGACCGCATGTACGCCGCCGAAGAACATGTTCTGCTGGTCCCATCGGACACAGTCGAGGTGTAGGGCACCAACGGCGTCGGCCGCCTCCTCGTCGAAGCCGGGCTCGATGTCCGCCCGCGCGCCCTCGACATGAAGGCGGGGAGCCTCGACCGCCGCGTCCAACGGCTTGCCGAAGCCGAATCGGTCGATCAGCACTTGCAGCACGGCGCTGCGAATCCGGCTCGAACCCCCGCTGCCAAGTGCTGTCAGGGCACCCTCGCGCGTTTCGGCCACCGTCGGCGCGGTCATCGATGATAGTCGGCTGTCCGGCACCCAACTGCCAATTCCGCCCGGCTGAAGTTCCTCTTCCCCAAGCATGTTGTTCAGCATGAAACCCAGATCCGAGTCGACCCAGCCACAGCCTTCACCATTGGAGACGGTCAGTGTGGCCGCCGTGCCGTCCCGATCGACAACACTGAGGTGGGTCGTGCCGCGAGTCATGACCGAGTGCGCTGTCATCGTGCGCTTGTAGTGCTGCAGCAGACCCGGCCTAATCAGCGCTTCGGCCATCGCCGCCATGTCGCGATCGGACCCGGCCTCCAGCCGCGCTCGATCGGTCAACTGGATCGCCTGGGCGATGGCTGCTGCGTGCTGCGCGCCCAGAAAACGCTCCTTGCCGAAGTCCCGGCCATCGAGCAGGGACAGGGCGAAGGCGACCAGTGATCCGCCGGCCGCCGGCGGCGGGTTCGTCAGGAGTTTGATACCCCCGAACGAGGTCTCGAGCGGCTGCCGCCTGACCGTCTCGTAAGCCGCCAAGTCTTCCTGCGTCAGGTGGCCGCCCTTTGCCAGGCAAGCCTCGGCGATCGCGGCGGCGATCTCGCCCTCGTAGAACAAGCGCGGGCCCTCGGCTGCCACGCTTTCGATCACGTCTGCCATGGCGGGCGACGTGAACACCGCGCCTGAGGATAGGGGTTTTTCCGGTTCCTTCGGGTCGGCGAACAAGGCCCGCGATTCGGGCGTCGCGAGCACGATTGGGGCCACGATGGTCGACACATGGGCCTGAAAATCGCTGAAGGGCACACCGGTTCGGGCCAGGCGGCTGGCGGGTTCCGCGACCATGGTGATCGGCACGCGGCCATGGTCGCCATGGGCCGCGAACACGCCGCTGACCACGCCGGGGGTAGCGATCGTGCCGGGACCGATCCAGAAGGGCTGCGTCGCCGTGCCGAAATCGGCGTGGATCTGCTCGATCGCGATCTCGCCCTCCGGTCTCTTGCGCCTCGGCGTTTGGGCGAAGAAATCGTAGACGACAGGCCGGCCGTCGGCTGGTCGGACAAGCAGGAACCCGCCGCCGCCGAGGCTGGACAAGACCGGTTCGGCCACGCACGAAGCCAGCAGCCCAGCCAACACGGCATCCACCGCCGTGCCGCCTTCGCCGATAATGTCGGCGGCGGCTCGCGCGGTCTCGCGATGTCCGGCGGCGATGGCGGCCTGGGGCAAACTCGTGATCTTTCATGGAGCAAGGGGACGAGGCAGCGCGCTTTTTGGCGCGCCGTTTGACCTGGATCAAGGCCGGAATGAAGCTAAGACGTTAGAAACATCGTCGGGGAGCAGCATAAATCCCCTTCGGTGGGCGCCCGTTCACTCTTGGGGGAGAGCGGCCGGGGCGCCCACCTTGCGTTTGGGCGCGCGTTATCCCAGCCCGACCTTCCCGACATTCACCCTTGCTTTTTCTGGCGCTCGGTCTGGCTTAAGCGCTCGGCCATCGATCGACATGGCCGGTCGTTAAGCGAAACCGTCCTTGCCGATTAAGGCGGCCGCCCTCTTGGCGGCAAGGACGGTCGGCTCAAGTGCCGTTAATCGCCGAGCGCTATGCCCTCGCGGCGCGGATCGGCGCCGCCCTGCATTCCGTCATCGGTGACGTGGATGCCGTGCGTGCCGCTGGTCAGGGCCCGCACGTTCACCTCGTGGCCGCGCGCCTCCAAATGCGGCTGCAGGTCGACCATTTCGGTATCGCTCTCCAGGTCCGTGGCGCCGTTGCGGTTGTTGATATGACCCATCTCAACCGCACTTTGGATATCCATGCCCCAGTCCAGGACGGCGATGATGGTCTGCGCAACATAGCCGATGATTCTGCTGCCGCCCGGCGACCCCACCACCAGCACGACCTCGCCGTTCTCGTCGAGGACGATGGTCGGCGCCATGGAGCTGCGCGGCCGTTTGCCCGGCTGGACCCGATTGGCGATCAGTCGGCCGTCGACCTCCGGTCGGAAGGAGAAATCAGTCAGCTCGTTGTTCAACAGGAAGCCGTCGACCATGATCTGCGAGCCAAAGGCGCTTTCAATCGTCGTCGTCAGCGATACCGCGTTGCCGTCGGCATCGATGATCGAGACATGGCTGGTGCCCGGCAGTTCCGCCGACTCGTCCGGCGCCCACAACCTCGCCTCGCGCCACGGAGGGTTGCCAGGGGCCACCGGCGGCTCGGCCGCCTGGTTCAGGCTGATCAATTGGGCGCGGCCGGTCACGTAGGCACGATCGAGCAGCCCTGCGACCGGCACGGACACGAAGTCGCTGTCGGCCATGTACATGCCGCGATCGGCGTAGGCCAGCTTGCCCGCCTCAGCAAACAGGTGCCAAGCATCGACCGAGTTCGGCCCCATCGACGGCAGATCGAAATGCTCAAGCAGGGCCAGGACTTGGCCGACCGTCAGCGCGCCGGATGAGGGCGGCCCCATGCCGCAGACCTCGTAGCCGCGATAGGCTTGGCATACCGGCGGCCGTTCGATCACTTGATAGGCGGCCAGATCGTCGAGCGCCAGAAGGCCGGGATTCTCGTCGGTCGACTGAACCGCCGAGACGATAGCCTCCGCGAGGTCGCCCGAATAAAAGGCGCTCGATCCGTTCGCGGCGATCGTGCGCAACGTGTCGGCGAAGGGTTGGTTTTGCACCGTGTCGCCGACGGCCAGCGCCGTTCCGTTGGGGAAGAAATAGTCGCGTGCCGTCTCAAACGTCTGCAACCGGGTCGCCGTGTCACCGTCAAGCATTCCGGCCAGTCGCGGCGTGACCTCGAAGCCGTTTTCGGCCAGGTCGATCGCCGGCTGAAGCAGGTCGGACCAGGACGACGAGCCATATCGGTCGTGCGCGACCTCCATCAGCATCAGTGTTCCGGGGGTGCCGACCGACCGTCCACCGACGACGGCTTGCCAGAAACCCATCGGTTCGCCGTCCGGCCCCATGAAGAGGTTGCCGTCAGCCGCCATAGGGGCGGTTTCGCGTCCGTCCAAGGTCGTGACTTCGCCCGTCGTCGCGTCGTAATAGACCAAGAAGGCGCCGCCGCCGATGCCTGAGCTTTGAGGCTCAACCAGGTTCAGCACCATCTGCACGGCAACCATCGCATCGACCGCGGTGCCACCGGCCGCCAACACGTCATAGCCGGCCTGAACGGCCAGTGGATTGGCCGCCGCAACCATGTAGTTCTGGGCGGTTACGGCGTCGATATCGGCGCCCAGGCCGGTTGCGGCTTCCGGTGCCGGTCTGTCTTGCGCGATGGCCTGGAAGCCGCCCAGCAAGGCAAAGGCGGCAACGGCGATTCCGAATGATGGTGCTTTCATGGGGGCTTTTCCTTCAATTGCGCACTCTTGGTCGAGGAAGTATCGAACTATCACACGGCAAATGCTTGGCCGCCAAGATGCATTGACGCTTGAAAGCGAAGGTGGGTGCCGCTTGGGCCACAGCCGATCTCCGGATGGCGCCCGTCCTTCCGGTTCCCGTTGATCTGCCATGCTTTGGCAGGCCTTGCCGCAACCCATCCCGGGCCCTAGGGTGCCGCCAATGGTTGCCAATGGCTGATTGAAGGGAGGATTGTCCGATGGATGACGCTCTGCCGCGGGTGCACGCGATGCCGAACGATCTCAACGCGTTTTGGATGCCGTTCACCTCGAACCGTCAGTTCAAGAGCGCGCCGCGCTTCGTCGTCGGGGCCAAGGGCATGTACTATACGGCCGCCGACGGTCGCCAGGTGTTGGACAGCACGGCCGGCCTGTGGTGCGTGAATGCGGGCCACTGCGCACCCCGCATCGTTGAGGCGATCCGTCGACAGGCCGACGAACTGGACTACTCGCCCGCCTTTCAGATGGGGCATCCAAGGGCGTTCGACCTTGCCTCACGTCTTGCCGGCCTAATGCCGGGCAATCTCGACCATGTTTTCTTCGTCAATTCCGGGTCGGAGTCGGTCGATACCGCGTTGAAAATCGCGCTGGCCTATCACCACATTCGCGGCGAGGGGCAGCGCACCCGGCTGGTCGGCCGCGAAAAAGGTTATCATGGTGTCGGGTTTGGCGGCATCTCCGTCGGCGGGATCGTCAACAACCGCAAGTATTTCGGCACCCTGCTTACCGGCGTCGACCATTTGCCGCACACCCATAATCTTGAGCATCAGGCCTTCAGCCGGGGCCAGCCTGAGTGGGGCGCCCATCTGGCCGACGAGTTGGAGCGCATTTGCGCGCTGCACGACCCGTCGACGATCGCCGCCGTGATCGTTGAGCCGTTCGCCGGCTCCGCTGGTGTCCTGCTGCCGCCCAAGGGCTATTTGGAGAAGCTGCGCGCGATCTGTGACAAGCACGGCATCCTGTTGATCTTCGATGAGGTTATCACCGGGTTCGGCCGTCTCGGCGCGCCTTTCGCCGTGGACTATTTCGGCGTTCAGCCGGATCTTGTGACCACGGCCAAGGGGATCACGAACGGCGCGGTGCCGATGGGTGCAGTGTTCGCCCGCGACGATATCTACCAGGCCTTCATGGACAGCGCGGCCGACGGCGCCATCGAGCTGTTCCATGGCTATACCTATTCCGCCCATCCGCTCGCCTGTGCCGCCGCGCACGCGGCCCTCGACACCTATTTGGAGGACGGGCTGTTTGAGCGGGCGGCTGAGATGGCGCCTTATTGGGAAGACGCGCTGCACAGCCTGAAGGGCACGCGCCACGTGATCGATATCCGCAATCTGGGCATGGTTGGCGCGGTCGAGCTCGAGCCGAGGCCGGGTGCGCCCGGCAAGCGTACCTTCGAGGCGTTCCTGAAGCTCTACGACGCCGGCATCATGTCCCGCGTCACGGGCGATATCATCGCGCTGACGCCGCCGCTGATCATCGACCGGTCGCAGATCGACCAGATCGTCGACGGCATCCGCGATGTCCTGCCAACCGTCGATTAAACCGCCAGGGAACTGAAAGGTCGCCATGCGCGGCCTTTCCTTATTTTGTGCTTTGGCCCGATTGGCGGGCTCATCGCTTTCGTAAGTCTTTGAAGGTTTTTCTGGAATCAACCTGTTGGACGGGCCACATCTCCGTTAGTCAACTGATGGGGAGCGATTGATGGTCATCGAACGGCGGCTGGCCCAGGGATATGAGATTGTCTGTAGCTCCGGCCACCACTTTGTCGCCCGCAGGCTGGGGCCAACGGTTGAATGCCCTATCTGCGGCGAGACCGCCGTGACCACCGACCTGACCACCACCTTTTTCGGCCGGCAAGTGGCCGCCGCCGTCGGCGACTGATCTGGCAGCAGAACGATGGTCGGTCACACCGAACCACGAGGGTCGGTATGATCAGAAAAGGACGCTCAAGCTGGGCCGGCCTCGGGACTGCAGCCGCCGGACCTGATTGGTTCGTGCGACCGCGTCGTTGGAGGCGGCAAACCGCCTAAAAGGGCAGCGACATCGAAACCCTGCCGCGCGCGCCATCATTGCTGCCGGCACCGCTCATGCTTGTGCTGTCGCACGCCGCCAGGCAGATCAGCAGGAACGGGCCAAGCAGCCAGGGCGCGATCCGTCCGCGCCGCGCTGGCGACCGCCGACTATTGGAAAAGAAGGCCTTCATACGCCATCGGCACCAGCAGCAGGAACAGGATGATTACGATCGGCGGCAGGTACCAGGCGCCGGGCTCGTCGAGCCGGCGACTGCGATGCCACGTGTACAGCACGACCGCGGCGGAAACGATGAAGTGGGCGACAGCCCAACCCGAGCCAACGGTCACCGTCCAAAGGTGAAGAAATGAGACGATGACGCCCAAGACCCAATAGACGACGTAGACGGCGATTACGCTGCCTTCGATCGCCAGGACGAACAGCGTCGTCGACTCAACGCCGTGATAGCCGAGGAATCGCTTAAAGAAGGGGACCTGGGTGGTAGGATAGTAGTGCAGGATCAGCGACACGATATAGACGCCGATCAGGTTGTAGACCATGAAGTTGAGGCCGACCAGGCCGCCGGCGCCGCCAAGCGGATAGAAGAACACGCCCAGCAACAGCGACCCGACAAGCGCCCAAACCAGTGCGCGGAAATAGTTCCCGAATGCCACCGCCATGGTTTCTCCCCTTCATCACAGACTCTTATCGTTGCGCGTCACCCTATCGGCCCGCCCCATGCCATGCAACGCTTAGCTGAACGGTCGCCGGCGGCCATCTGCCCGTCTCAGGCATTATGTCCGAAGCGGAATGAAGCGCTTCATCTTGCCGGTTTCCTTGTGGTGTTCCAGTGTTTCGACCAGCCGGATGGTGACCACGGGCTTGTCCAGGCCGCGACTCTCTAGGGCCTCGACAATGTCGCCGCGCAAGCGCTCGACGTCGACGTCACCGCGTGCAATTACCCCGATATCAGCCCCACGCTCGGTTTGATGAACCTGATACTGTTCGATCATCGGGTTTTGTCCCAGGGGCGTCCTGAATACCATCGGGTGAATCAGCGCGCCGTCGGCATATTTGAAGGCATCGTCTGAGCGGCCGCGGATCTCGGCAATCAGCGAGTACGCCGAGCCGCCGCTGCTCGCGCCGTTTTTGGGGATCACGATATCCGTGAGCTCGTACCTGATCAGCGGCATGCTGCGGCAAAACAGTGAGGTAACCAGAAGCTTATCGATCCGATCGGGGTCGTTGGTCGGATTGTTGTCCTTGTCGACAATCTCGCAAATCGCCAGATCATCCGATAAGTACATGCCTTCGTGGTCGTCGCTTTCGACGCCCAGCACGCCAACCTCGACACTGCCCCACATATTGTTAACCTCGACACCCCAGGCCTCGCGCACGGCGACCCGCGCTTCCGGCAGTAGGGGTTCAGAGTTTGTTGCCACATGCTCCGGCTTGATCGAAAGATTGCCGGCCAAGGCTTCGCCGGCGAGCAATTCGATGGCTGATGAAAACCCGATGAGGTGACTGGGTTGGGCCGCGTTCAGTTCGGCGACGAGCTTTTTCGGCGGCGTATCGGCCGGGAACCAGGCAATTTCCTCCTCCGGGTCGGTGGATACTGCAAACAGAAACGCGCTGGCATGCACAGTCTCGCCCGCCTCCACCACCGCCAGCATGCGCCGTCCCGTCAGGCTCTCTGGCGGCCTGTCGCGCATTTGGTAGCGGAAGGTGGCGCAAGCAATCTGGATGAACTCCTCCCAGCCCCAGATGAACACGCCGCGGGTTCCCGAGGAGCCGCCGGTGGCAAAAATCTGGTACTCGTCGAAGAGATAGTAGTCGGTCGTTTCGCCCCGCAGCTTCGATGTGATGTTCGCGTTGGCAATCTCCAACGTAAGCCGCGGGTCGGTCACGATCCGGTCCCAATTCGACATGACATCGGCTTTTGTCATGGTCGGCAGGGTCCGAATGTCATCTTCGGAAAAGTTCGCGATGTCGATCCCGGAGAGACGGTCAGCGTGCCAGGCGGACTTTTCGGCGGCGAAGGCGAGGGTCTCGCGTAGCTTGTTCTGGCGTTCCTCGTGAAGGCGTTCGGCCGACCAAGACAAGCGAGCGACATGCTCAGGCAGGCGCGCGGCGACTTCGGCCAAATGTTGGCGCCTGCGGGGGCTATCAAGACGCATTTCGCACTCCGATCAAATCAACGGGGGATGGGCACCTGAGCACGCACAAATTACGCTTTTCGCATTTGCTGGTATATTAGCGCGATTCGAGCCGTCGACGAGAGCGGGCCTGGAGGTGCCTCTCATCGTCATGATGATGCCATCGCCGACGGTTTTTGCTTCTGACAGCGTTGTAAAGCGCATAGAACGAGGGGCACGGATGAAAATGGGCTTTCAATCTCGGCTGGACGTTCTATCTCGTCATCGTATCTTTCGCAGGACATGGCTGGACCCGTCCGCGCGGCGGTGTTAAGCGTCCAGAATTCACGACATAGACGAGGGTGGGTCGTTGAAAGCTGAGCATAATGGTGGGAACGGCAAGGGTTTCGCAGTAGCCATGGATGCTTTTTCAGTCGCCACGAGTGATCCGGCAAGCGCCGAACGCCAGGCGCGCGGTTCCGAGGCCAGATTCGACATCTTTGACAAGTGCAGCACCGCGGAGGGCAATTTCGGCCCCCAACGGCAGCGCGGCGATACCTATTTCACGCGGCCGCTGTTGGACGACAAGCCCGGGCCGCGCATGCATTTCGACGGCCGCGAGTGCGTCATGTGGTCGGTCAACGACTATCTGGGCTTCGCCGGCGATCCCGAATTGCGGCAGATCGCGGCGGCCACCGCCTCGGAATGGGGCGCCAGCGGGCCGATGGGCTCGCGCATGATGTCGGGCACGACCACCCCGCATTTGGATTTGGAACGCAGCCTGGCCGATTTGTGCGGCAAGCCGGACTCGGTGCTGTTCAACTACGGCTATCTGGGCGTCTTGGGCACGATTCAGGCGCTGACGGAGCCCGACGACATTTTGGTCATGGACAAAATGTCGCACGCTTGCATTGTCGACGCCGCCAGAATGTCCGCCACCGGGCGAAATCTGCGTGTCTTCCGGCATAACGATCTGGCCTCGTTGGAACGGTTGCTTAAGAGCGTGCAGACCCGGCGGAAGGGTGGCGTGCTGATCCTCACCGAGGGCATTTTCGGCATGACCGGCGATTGCGCGCCCTTGGACGGCATTGTCGAGCTGAAGGAAAAGTACAACGCCCGTCTGTTCGTCGACGACGCCCATGGCTTCGGTGTCGTGGGGCCCGACGGTCGCGGCGCCTCCGCCCTTCATGGCGTGATGGACAAGACGGACATCTACTTCAGCACCTTCGCCAAGGCGTTTGCGTCCATCGGCGGTTTCTCCGCCAGCGAGCATTCGGTCGTGGAGTGGATCAAATACAACGCGCGCAGCCAGGTGTTCGCCAAGAGCCTGCCGATGATCTTCGTCAAGACCGCTCAGCGCACGCTGGAACTAATGGCGTCCGACGGGGATGAGCGGCGGCGGCGCATGTGGCACATGTCGCGCCTGCTGGCTGAGGGCCTGCGCTCGATGGGCTTTGAGGTCCAGCACGTTCCGTCGCCTGTCGTGCCGGTGCTGCTGCCCAGCGCGCGGGTGGTCGATTGCATGACCTGGTCCCGCTATCTGCGCCAGCGTGGGATCTTTGTTTCGCCCGTGGTCTATCCGGTGGTGCCGCGCGGCATGGCCCTGTTCCGCATGATCCCCACCGCCAGCCACTCCGAGTCGGACGTCGAGGAGACGTTGGCTGGCTTCCGCGCCTTGCGGGACGAGTTCTCGCTGGATCTCGCCGTCGACCCGCAAGTGGTGAGGACAGTCTACGGGCCGGATGCCGCGACGATCGGCCAAGACTACGCGCGCATGGCCGGATAGCACCGGCGCCTCGGCAAAAAGAGAGTTGCGTTGACTCGACCGACATTCCAAACCGCGCTGATCGTGGGGGCCGGCGCTGGTCTCAGCGGCTCTTTGGCCCGGCTGTTCGCTGGCCAGGGCCTGAAAGTCGCCTTGGCATCCAGGCAGCCGGACCGTCTCGCGGACCTGGCCATGGAAACCGGGGCGAAGAGCTTCGCCTGCGATGTCTCCCAAGCCGATCACGTCGAAAAGCTGTTTGCAGAGGTCGATGACACGGTTGGCGCGCCGGACCTGGTGGTGTTCAACCCGAGCGCCCGCAGCCGGGGGCCGATTGCGGAAATCGTGCCCGCCGATGTGGAAAAGGCGCTGGCGGTTACGGCCTATGGCGGCTTCCTGGTCGGGCAGCAGGCGGCGCGGCGCATGGTTATGAACAATCAGGGCGCGATCCTGTTCACCGGCGCCTCGGCCAGCGTGAAGGGCTATCCCCAGTCGGCACCCTTCGCCATGGGCAAGTTCGCGCTGCGCGGCCTGGCGCAAAGCATGGCCCGCGAGCTAGGCCCCAAGGGCGTGCATGTCGCCCATTTCGTCATTGATGGCGGTATTCTTCCGCCGGGCCGGGAACAGTCGGCGGATCGCCCCGACAGCATGCTGCACCCCGACGCCATTGCCGAGACCTACTGGCAGGTCGCCCGCCAGGATCGCAGCGCCTGGACCTGGGAAGTCGAACTCAGGCCCTGGGTCGAGAGCTTCTAGCCCAGCCCTGCTGGGTCAGTCGCGGATGGTCGCGTTCGGATGGAACGCGGCAAACGCGAAGGCGAACGGCACGTCGTAAGCAACGTCTTCCAAGCCGCCGTCGGCCAGGCGCCGCTGAACGACCACGTTCCCGACATCGCGCCCCTGATCGATCCGGCTGGTATCCAAGGCCGAGTTCTGCCCTGGCGTCCACGTCAAGACCAGGTCACCCGACTCGATCGAGCCAGCGTCGCGCAGGGTGGAGAGCAACCAGGCCTGATCGCCCACGGCGACGACCCGCGACAGCGGTCCGCCCGGCCCGTCATAGTCGCCGCGATACAAAAACGGCCGCGCGGAACTGTCATAGGCGACGTAAGGGTTTCGGCCGTACGCGCGCCCCGAGGACTGGTTCGGCACCAGCACCTGGCCATCGGGATGACGCTCGGCGAACAAACGCCAGCTTTCCAGACGGGCTGGAACCATGCCCAGGCGCACGCCGGTCTGCGCGCCGATGATGCCTTCGCCCAGGAACTGCTGCCACCAGGTCTCGGTCTGCCGGTCGTACATGACCAGATCCGAGTTGCGCAGCCTTCCGGTCGTGCCGAAATCCAGCACCGTGCCGTCAACCGTGCGGTCGAAGACAATGCCGGAGTTACATAAGGGGCAATAGGTCACTGCGACCGGCATGCCACCGACCGTGTCGTTGACGATCTCGTGCCAGGTCAGGATGCGCAGGGGATAGGCGCGGGCGTCGCCGTTGATCGCAACACTCAGCACCGGCTCGTCATCGCCCAGATCGTCGATCTCGGATACCGGCCGGAATGCGGGAGAGTCGATCGACGGTATGCCGTCGCGCGGCGGCCCGCCCGACATGATTTCGTCGAACTCGACCGACCGGGTCTGCCAGTCGGTCAGCGGAAACTCGCGTTGCCAACTGTTCGGCTGGGCCTGCGCGGCGCCGATGGAAAGTATCGCGACCAGCAGGAAGACGAGCGATTTCATGACATGCAAAATGGCCCGATCAATCGCTCCGGCAGAGTCAAATGACCGTGAGGCGCACGTACGACAGTCCCGAGCCCATAAAGCGTGCCGAGAGGCTTGAGTGTCGCTCGCGCAAGCGATATCAAGCGGTCCGCTCTCACGGAACACTCGGCCGCCTTTTCGCCCAGGCGGCCGACCAAGGCACGGGATACCGCCATGACCCCTTCGTTCGCCGTTCGCGCCGCTGTGCTCGCGATGCCCATGTTAATGGGCGCGGCAGGGATCGCGACCGCCCAGGACAGCGTCAACATCGCCAACTGGACCGACTATATCGGCGAAACGACTCTGGCGGATTTCGAGGCCGAAACGGGCATCCGGCCGAACTACGACGTCTATGACAGCAACGAGGTGTTGGAGACACGGCTGCTCGCCGGCCGCTCCGGCTACGATGTCGTGGTGCCGTCCGACATGCCGTTCCTGGCCCAGCAGGTCGAGGCCGGCGTCTATCAGCCGCTCGACCGCGATTTGATCCCCAACCTGCGTCATCTCGACCCGGACCTGATGGCCCGCGCCTCCATGGCCGATCCCGGCAACGCGCACGCGGTGATCTATCAATGGGGCACCAACGGTTTCGGCTACAATGTCGACGCCATCGCCGAGCGGATGCCGGACGCGCCGATCGAAAGCTGGGCCATGATCTTCGATCCCGAGATCGTCTCCCGCTTTGCCGATTGCGGCGTGACGCTGTTGGATTCGCAGGACGAGATGATCCCGCTGGTCCTGCACTATCTCGGCCTCGATCCGTTCACCGAGGACAGCGCGGACCTTGCCCAGGCGGAGGCGTTGTTGACTGAGATCCGGCCCTTCATCCGTTACTTCCATTCTTCCCAGTACGTGAACGACCTGGCCAATGGTGACATCTGTCTCGCGGCCGGCTGGTCCGGCGACGTGATCCAGGCTTACTATCGGGCGCTGGAGGCGGAAAATGGTGTGGATATCGAATACACTATCCCCTCGGAAGGCACGATCATCTGGTTCGACATGATGGCCATTCCGACCGATGCGCCCAATCCCGAAGCCGCCCACGCGTTCATCGACTTTGTGCTGCGCCCGGATGTGATGGCCGGGATCAGCGACTATGTCGCTTATGCCAACGCTGTGCCGGATTCGTGGCCGCTGATGGACCAGGAAATCGCCGGCGACGACTCCATCTTCCCGTCGGCTGAGGTTCAAGACCGTCTTTTCCCGGCCGAGACCCTGTCGATGCCGGCGACACGCGAACGTACGCGGCTGTGGACGCGCGTACGTACGGGCGTCTGAGTGGCCGGGGCTAAGCGACTTCGTTGGCCGGGGGGCAGCAACAGACCGATCGCGCGGGCGCGTTTGCCGAACCGTGGCGCGATCCGCATGAAACGCCGCTGATCCGGATTGAGCGGCTGACCAAGACCTTCGGCGACGTCTATGCCGTCGACGATGTCAGTCTCGACATCTATCGCGGTGAGTTCTTCTCGCTGCTTGGCGGCTCGGGCTGCGGCAAGACGACGTTGCTGCGCCTGATGGCCGGGTTCGAGGACCCGACGGACGGCCGCATCTCGATCGACGGCGTCGACCTGGCCGGCGTGCCGCCGCACCGGCGGCCGGTCAACATGATGTTTCAGTCCTATGCGCTGTTCCCGCACATGTCGGTCGCTCGCAACGTGGCGTTCGGTTTACGGCAGGAGGGGCTGCCATCGGCCGAGATCAGAAGCCGGGTGTCCGACGCGCTCGAACTCGTGAAGCTGGACCGGCTTGCCAAGCGTAAGCCCCATCAGCTGTCCGGCGGCCAACGCCAGCGCGTCGCGCTTGCCCGCTGTCTGGTGAAGCGCCCCAAGGTCCTGCTGCTCGACGAGCCCTTGGCGGCGTTGGACCGCAAGCTGCGCGAGGAAACCCAGTTTGAACTGGTGAACATACAAGAACAGCTTGGCATGACCTTCGTGATCGTGACCCATGACCAGGGTGAGGCCATGGCCATGTCGACCCGCGTCGGCGTGATGGACGAAGGCCGGATCGTGCAGATCGGCACGCCGAACGAGGTCTACGAATATCCGACCTCGCGCTTCGTCGCCGGCTTTATCGGGTCGATCAACATGTTCGATGGAGTATTGGCCGAAAGTGCGCCCGACCATGCGCTTGTCGAAGGCGTCGGCGAGCCGGTGAGGTTCCACATCGATCACGGCATCGCGGCGCCGGCCTCGGCCACGGTCACGGTCGCCATACGGCCGGAGAAGATGCAGCTGAGCAAGACGCTGCCCGAAGGCTTCACCGATGACAGCCCCAACCTGCTGCGCGGCACCGTGGACGAGATCGCCTATCTCGGCGGCCAGTCGATCTATGTTGTCGTGCTGGCGTCGGGCCGGCTGGTGCGGGTGTCGGTGCCGAACACCCATCGGATGACCGAACTGCCGATCACCTGGGAAGACCCGGTGTATATCTCATGGCCGGCCTACGCCGGCGTCGTCCTGGTGGACTAGGCCGCGATGGCCGAATCCAGCACGCACCTTAACGGCGTCGTCCGGCACCGGCCAGCGCGCGGGCCGCGACGGGCCCGCGCGCTGGTCGTGTCGGTGCCGTATCTCTGGCTGCTCGTATTCTTCGCGGTGCCGTTTCTGATCGTCTTGAAGATCAGCCTGTCGGAACCGCAATTCGCCCAGCCGCCCTACGCGCCGCTGATCGAATGGGGCGACGATCTGGCGCTGAACATCCGGCTCAATCTCGCCAACTACACCTTGCTCGCCGACGACCGGCTCTATCTCGTCGCCTATCTGAACTCGATCAAGATCGCGTTCTTCTCCACACTGATCTGCCTGGCAATCGGCTATCCGATGGCCTATGCCATCGCGCGCGCCAACCCGGCCTGGCGTACGGGCCTGTTGATGCTGATCATTCTGCCGTTCTGGACCTCGTTCCTGATCCGGGTCTATGCCTGGATCGGCATCCTGCGCGACAATGGGGTGATCAACAATCTGCTGATGTCGCTTGGGATCATCGACCAGCCGATACAGATGCTGCAGACGGATTTCGCCGTCTATCTGGGCATCACCTATTCCTACCTGCCTTTCATGATCCTGCCCCTGTTCACCACCTTGCAGCGGCTGGACGACAGCCTGCTGGAGGCTGCGGCCGATCTCGGCTGTCCGCCCTGGCGGACGTTTCTGACGGTGACGTTGCCGCTGTCCGTGCCGGGCATCGTCGCCGGTTCGCTGCTGGTCTTCATTCCGGCGGTCGGCGAGTTCGTCATACCCGCACTGCTGGGCGGCCCGGATACGGTCATGATCGGCCGGGTTCTTTGGGACGAGTTCTTCACCAACCGGGACTGGCCCGTAGCGTCCGCCGTGGCGCTGGTCATGGCGCTGTTGCTGGTGTTACCGATCATGCTGATCCAGTGGCTCTACAGCCGCGAACAGGCGCGCGAAGCATGAGGCGCCGGGGCATTGGCTTTTCCGGCGTCATGCTGGCGATCGGCCTTTTGTTCCTGTACGTGCCGATCGTGCTGCTGATCCTGTTTTCCCTTAACGACAGCCGGCTGGTGACCGTGTGGGGCGGCTGGTCCTTGCGCTGGTACGAGGCCCTGTTCAGCGATCAGCAGATGCTGCGCGCCGCCTGGCTGTCCATCCGCATCGCCGCCATCACCGCGACGATCGCGGTTGTGCTCGGCACCATGGCCGGCGTCGCGCTGGTGCGCTTCGGCAATTTCCGCGGTCGGTTCCTGTTCACCGGCATGATCGCCACTCCGCTGGTGATGCCCGAGGTGATCATCGGCCTCTCGATGCTGCTGATGTTCGTTGCCATGGACCAGGCGATCGGCTGGCCCGCCGGCCGCGGCATGCTGACCATCATCATCGCCCACGCCACATTCTGTGCCGCCTACGTGACGGTCGTGGTCCAGTCGCGCCTGGGCGCACTCGACCGGTCGTTGGAGGAGGCGGCGATGGATCTGGGCGCCCGGCCGCTGAAGGTGTTCTTCGTCATCACGCTGCCGATCATCGCCCCAGCGTTGATCGCCGGCTGGCTCTTGGCCTTCACCCTGTCGCTGGACGATCTGGTCGTGGCCAGCTTCGTCACCGGGCCGGGCGCGACGACCTTGCCGATGCTGGTTTTCTCCAGCGTACGGCTCGGCGTCAGTCCGCAGGTAAACGCGCTTGGTTCCATCATCGTCGCGTTGGTCAGCATTGGCATCATCCTGGCCACCGCCCTAATGCATCGGCGCGAGACGCTGCGACAACGCGATGAGCAGTTGGCGCGTGCCGGCTGATCAGTCCTCCAGCCGCGTGATCGCCATCTCGTAGCGGAAGTCGCTTTCCGGGGTCGAGGCGCTGCCGATGACCGGCGCGGCGTCGGCCGGGTCCACCGTCGCGGCCAGGGGGATGTGCCCCTCCGTCGCCATCATGCCAGAGGTCGGGTCCATGCCCAGCCAGCCGGCACCAGGAACGAAGGCCTCGGCCCAGGCATGGAGGTCGAGTGTGTCTTCCTTGGGGCTGTCCGGCTGGTCGTTGGTCAACTGAACCAGATAGCCCGAGACGAACCGGGCGGCGAAGCCCAGATGCCGCAAAATCTGAACCAGCAACACGCTGGTGTCCCGACATGAGCCGACCTTCGTCTCCAGCGTGTGCTCGGTCGACTGCACCCCGGGGTCCCATCGCGTTGTGTATTCGATCGTCTCGGCCAGGCGCTTGTTCAGATCGACCAGAAACCCGATCGTGTTGCGCGGCGTTCGGTCGATCGCGGCCATCCATTCAGCTAGCAGCGGGCCGGCCGGTTCAGGCGTCAGATAAGCCTGCAACGGCCGCCGATGATGGTCGTCATAGCTGAACGGTGCCTCCAGCGCCCACGGCTCGACAAAAAAGTCGAACGGGTTTTCCGGGGCCAAGGTCACTGTCAGGCCGACCGTGAGGGTCAACCGCTCGACCGGCTGTGGGAATACGATCCGGGCGACGCGGTTGCCGGCAGGGCCGAACATCCAATGCAGCACGTGGTCCTCGGGCTCGACCTCCAGGCGATAGTCCCGAAACGGGATCCTTATGTAGGGCGCCGGCGCCATGCGCACGTAGTGGGGTCCAAGCTCGACGGGCCGGTCGTATGCGTAAGTCGTGCGATGCAGAAGGCTGACCGTCGGGGGCATGGCAGGCGGTGATGGCGGCCGTTGTGATGCAGCCCAGCCATACCATGAAAGCGTGTTGGCCGCGCGCATGAAGGCGATACAAGCGTCGCCCTTTTTGTCGAACACCAATTTGCCGAGGTTTGGAGGATGTCGCACGAAGCGGAGAGGTTGGAACGCGCTTGTCTGGAGGATCTACAGCGGGCCGCGCCTCCGGATATTCGGCAACGGTTGGGTCTTCAGGCCCTGACCATAGGGTCCGCTTCTGTCTCGATCGCTGCCGGATTGCCAGCCTCGGCGATCGTGATCAACCGTGCCATCGGCCTTGGTCTCGACGGCGGGGAATCGCGCGCGACGGTTCAGCGCATTGTTGATGCTTATGGCGATGCCGGCGTCGCACGATACTTCGTCCAAAAGCATCCGGAGGCGCAGCCGTCGGATCTTCATGCCTGGTTGATCGAGGCCGGCCTGGAAAAGACGCGCGGCTGGCAGAAATTCTCACGAGGCGTCGAGCCGATTGACCCGCCGGAGACGTCGCTGACGGTTAGGGAGATCGGGCAAGAGCACGGTGAGGCGTTCGCCCGGATCGCCTGCGACGCCTTCGATTTGGGCGAAGCGGCAGTGCCGTGGCTGGCCGTCTTGCCGGGCCGGCCGAATTGGCACGTCTTCATGAGCTTCGATGGCGACCAGCCCGCCGGCACCGGCCTGCTTTTCGTGCAGGACGGTTTGGCCTGGAGCGATTTCGACACGACCGCCCCTGCCTTCCGAAAGCGTGGCGGCCAAAGCGCCATTTTGGCGCATCGCATCCGCTATGCGTTCGAGCTTGGCTGTCGGGCGATGTTCACCTGTACCGGCGAGGACGTACCCGGCGATCCCCAGCACTCGTACAGCAATATCTTGAGGGCCGGCTTCCTCGAAGACTATGTCCGCGAGAACTACGCGCCGCCAAAAATCAAGACCTGACGTCCGACTCTAACGCGGGCGTGAGCGGAAGTTTGTTGTTCGCCGGCCGCGTCACCAAGATATCCTTGTGATGGAGGCGGGCGGCTTGGGCGCCCGCTGATCGCACAAGAAGGCAGTGACATGGCGACGAAACATCTGACTGCGGGCGAGGTCGGGCTGCCCGTGTTTGAGCCGGGCGAGGCGGCGGACGGTGCCGTGTTTTCGTTGCCCAGCCATGTGCGGGCCCGCGAGGCGTTGGAATTCGGTCTCTCATTGCGGCGCCAGTGGTTCAACATCTTCGTCCTGGCCAGCGACAACAGCGGCCGCATGCGCGCGACGATGGGCTTTCTGGCGGAAAACGTCTCCGGCGATCCGCCGAGCGACTGGGTTTATCTGAACAATTTTCGCCATGGCAACCGGCCGCGCCCCTATCGCCTGCCGGCTGGCCAGGGCCGCCGGTTCCGCGATACGATGGCGGCGCTGGTCCCGCGCGTACGCGAAACCTTGCAGCAGATGTTCGCCAGCGAGGGCTTTCAGGCGCGGGTCAAGGCGGAGACGGAAACGCTTAACCGCGAAGTTGGCGGCAAGCTGGACGAATTGCGCAAGGCTGCAGCCGACAAAGGCTTGAACTTGGTTCAGGCCCAGCAGGGTGGTTTCGGCTTCGTCCCGGCGCTGGCCCAGGACGAAGAGGCCATGGCCAACCTGACGGATGAGCAGCGGGCCGACCTGCAAGCCGCCCATGCCGAGATGACTAGCGCTCTCGCCGACTTGAACCGCTGGCGGGTGCACCGCCAATCCACCTATCTGGAATGGCTGCGCGGTTTTGAACGCAACGCCGCCGATCAGGCGCTGACCGGCCTGCTGGACGAGGTCGAGCAGCGGTTCGCGGCAGGGCCGGGCCTTGGCCGCTGGTTCGTCGAAATGCGTCAGGATTTGCTGGACCATCTCGACGCCTTCAAGCCGCAGGAGGCGCGCCAGGGCGTGCCCGTCGCGCCGCCGGAGCTGCGCTACGCCGTCAATCTGATCGTCGATAACGGCGATCTAAGCGCCCCGCCCGTCTATCTGGAAGGCAACCCGACCTACGAAAACCTGTTCGGCCGCATCGAATACCGGCAGATCCAGGGCGCCTTGCAGACCGACTTCAGCCTGATCCGGGGCGGCGCCCTACACAAGGCCAATGGCGGCGTTCTGGTCCTGCGCGCCGAGGCTTTGGCACGGGACGGCCGGGTTTGGCTGGCTTTGAAGGGTGCCTTGCGGGACGGCTTGATCCAGATTGAGGAGATCCACCGGACCGGTGGCGTTCCGATTGCGCATGCGCCGCGTCCGAAGCCCATCGCGCTCGACGTGAAGGTCGTCATCGTCGGCTCGCCGCACTGGTACTACACCTTCTTTTCGGCCGACCCGGACTTTCAGTCCTATTTCAAGGTCAAGGCGGACATCGACAGCGACTTCGAGGCCACGCCGGACTGCGTGTCCGCGTACGCGGGATTGCTGCGCAATAGGGCGCAGCAGGATGAGGACGCAATCATCACCGATGACGGTATGGTCAAGCTCTTGGGCTTCGCGTCGCGTTGGGCCGGCCATCGCGGTCGCCTGACCTCGCGGTTTGAGGTCTTCGAGGATCTGATTGCCGAGGCAGCGAGCCTGAGCGAGGACGGTCGGATCGATTCGGCGGCAGTGATCGCTGCACGCGACGCCCGGCATCGGCGCAACGCCCGCATCGAAGACCGTTTGCAGGAGGGCATCGAGGAACAGAGCGTGCTGATCGACACGACCGGATCGGTGATCGGCCAGATCAACGCGCTGACGGTGCGCGACATGGGCGACCATGCCTTTGGCCTGCCCTCGCGGATCACCGCCCGCTCTGCCGTGGGGCGCCATGGCGTGGTCAATATCGAGCGCGAGGTGGCCATGGGCGGCCCGATCCAGCAGAAGGGCGCCATGGTCCTGCAAGGCTTTCTGATGGGCCGGTTCGCGCGCGGCTTTCCCCTGTCGTTCACCTGCTCGATCACGTTTGAGCAGAGCTATGGTGGCGTCGAGGGCGACAGCGCCTCGATGGCCGAACTGCTGGCCGTGTTGTCCGATTTGGCCGAGGTGCCATTGCGCCAGGACCTCGCGATTACCGGCTCGGTCAACCAGCGCGGCGACGCCCAGACCATCGGCGGCGCCTACCACAAGGTCGAGGGCTTCTACCGCACCTGCCTGAACGCCAAGGGCGGCCTGACGGGCCAGCAGGGCGTAGTGGTGCCGGCCACCAACGCGATCCATCTGGTCTTGGAGGACGATGTTAGCCAAGCGATCGCGGCCGGGGAGTTTCACGTCTACGCCGTCGACCGGATCGAGGACGCGGTCGAACTGTTCACCGGCCTGCCGGCAGGGACGCCGGATGCCGACGGCACGTTCCCGCGCGGCACGTTGTTCGGCCTGGTGCAGGACCGGCTGCGCGCCTTCGACGAAGCGTTGACCGAGCGGGCGCGGCCTTAACGCGCGGCTGCCAAGAGGGCGGAGCCGACAAGCCCGGCATCGGCGCCTAGGCGCGCCGCCTCGATCCGGACCGGGAAGTCGGGCGCCAAGCGGCCACAGATCGCCTGCAATCGGGCTAGGACGTCCTGACGCAGGCCAATCCCGCCGCCGATCACGATCAACTCCGGGTCGCACAGCCGTCGGGCCGACAGCAAGGCCTGGCCCAGCAGGTTGAGCGCGTCGTCGATAATGGCGGCCGCCTTCGCATCGGTCTTCGCCCGCTCGAACAGTTCGGGCACCTCAATCCCGTCGCCGAACGTCTCGGCCGCCCGCGCCTTCAGGGCCGCGCCGCTGGCCTCGGTTTCGATGCAGCCGATGGCGCCGCAGCCGCAGCGCCTGCCGCCGATCGGCTTGACCAACACATGGCCCATGCTGCCCGCCGCGCCGTGGGCCCCCTCGACCAGCTTGCCGTCCGTCACCAGGCCGCCGCCGATGCCGGTGGACACGGTGACGAACAGCAGCGATCGAATGTCCGACCGCGCGTCGAACTCGGCCCAGGCGGCGGCCTGGGCGTCGTTGACCAGACGGACCGGGCGACCGAAGGCCGCCTGCAAGCGCTCCGCCAAGGGGTAGCCGGCCGGGACGGGCAGGATGGCGGGGTTCAGCGCACGCCATTGCCCGCCCTGCACGATGCCCGTAACGGCGGCACCGACTGCTTCAAAGCGGCCTTGCCAGTCCTGAGCCAGGCCGACCATGGCGGCGAGCCAATCTTCCGGTTGGCCGGACGTCGGGGTGGCGACCTGCCGCCGCTCTTCGATGGCGCCATCGGCGATCAGTGCCGCGGCGATTTTGGTGCCGCCAATGTCGAAGGCCAGGACGGGGCGCTTGGCGGCGTCCAGCTCACGCGGTGCGGTCAATGATCGCCTCGGCGCTGCGTTCGAAGGCCTCCAAGCGCTCCGGATACCGTTCCAGCAGTGTTGCAAGCAGGGCGTCGACGATCAGCATCTGGCCGATCTTGGACGGCAGGGCACCGCCGGTGAGCGGGCCTTCGGGATTGGCGGCCACCAGGGTGATATCCGCAAGCTGCGACAGCTTCGACCGGGCCTGGTTGGTGATCGCGATCACCGACGCGCCCCCCTTGCGTGCATGCTCGGCCGGTCGGATCACGTCCAAGGTCGCGCCGGAACTGGAGACGCAGACCGCGACGTCGTCTGGGGTCAGCGTGCTCGCCGCCATGACCGAGACGTGCGCGTCGTCGTAGCGCAAGACGGTGCCTCCCGCGCGCAGCAGCTTGATCGACATGTGCTCGGCGATCGGCGTGCTGTTGCCGACCGCGAACACATCCACGCGGCGCGCGCCGGCAAGCATATCGGCGGCGCGTTCGATGACGTCGTCCGCCTGCAGCGAGGCGGTCTCTTTCAAGGCCGCGATTGCCATCTCCGCCATGGTGTCGATCGGCGCGCGGATGGGGTCGGCGGCCGGCTGGTCCTGCGCCAGGTGCGCCAGTTCCAGGGCGACCGCCAGGCGGAACCTTGCGAAACCATCGAACCCGGCCGATCGCACCAGGCGCGTGATCGTCGCCTCGCTGGTCTGCGACGCCTCTGCCAGATCGGTGATCGTCTGATGGGCGACCGAGTCGGGCTGATCCAGCACATAGCGTGCGACCCGCGCCATCTGGGGCGGCCAGCCAGCCATGCTGGCTCTGAGACGCGCGAACAGGCCGTTGGGCGACGGGTTGCTCATCCCTTGATCGCGCCGGCGGTCAGCGCCCTGGTGAGATAGCGGAAGCAGACCAGCCCGACCAGCATCGGCGGCAGCAGGGACAGCACCATGGCCGCCGAGGTCGGCCCCCAGCGAATGCCGAACGAGGTCGCGAACAGGGTCGCGCCGACCGTCACCGGCGTGGCCGACCTTGTGGTCAGGATCAAGCCGAACAGGAACTCGTTCCAGGCGTAGATGAAGCTCAAGATCGCGATCGATATCAGCATCGGCCGGCCCAACGGTATCACGATGCGCCACAGCAGCATGCCGATGCCGGCGCCGTCCACCCTTGCGGCCTCCTCGATCTCATAGGGCAGGTCGCGCACCATGGCGATCGCGAACAAAAGCGCGAAGGGTAGATTGATGATCGCCGCGATGATCGACAGGCCCAGCCTGGTGTCCAGCAGGCCCAGCCATTGGAACATGAAATAAAACGGGATCGCGAAGATCACCAAGGGCAGGGTGCGCAGCATCAGGACGATCGGCACGATCGTGCC
>JBCBSH010000020.1:0-34008 GCA_039819285.1 Pseudomonadota bacterium | reverse complement strand
CATCTGGTGTTGCGGTTGAACGAGCTGGTTGGCGCCTTCGGCGATGCGGATGCAGGCGGCGCGGTGATCGGCGACATCGCCGGGAACGGAGTCGAGCGGCGGCAGGGCGGATCGGCAGGGATCGATCGCGAGCGGGCAGCGCCCGGCGAAGCGGCAGCCCGGCGGCAGATGGATCGGGCTGGGCACCTCGCCCTCCAGCAGGTGCCGCTGCACCTCGACCGCCGGGTCAGGCGGCAGGTGGGCGGAGAGAAGTGCCTGGGTGTACGGATGGGCCGGCGTGTCGAACAGGGTGTCGGCGGCCCCCTCCTCCACCACCGTGCCCAGATAGAGCACGACGATGCGGTCGGAGATCAGCTTCACCGTGCCGAGATCGTGCGAGATGAACAGCATGGCGACGCCGAGATCACGACGCAGGTCCGCCAGCAAATCGAGAATGCCGGCGCGGACCGAGAGGTCCAGTGAACTGGTCGGCTCGTCAAGCACGATGAGCTTCGGTTCGGTCGCGATCGCCTTGGCGATGCAGACGCGCTGCAACTGGCCGCCGGACAAATCGGCCGGCAGGCGGTTCAGGTAGGTGGTCGGCAGGCGCACCCGGTCCGCCAGTTCGGCCACCTTGGCCTTGCGGCCGCTGCGATCGAGCTTCGTGTGCAGCAACAGCGGCTCGGCGATCTGACGCCCGACCGCCATGCGCGGGTTCAAGGCACTCCACGGGTCCTGGAACACCATCTGCATGTCGGCGCGGCTGGCCCGCATCTGACGGGCGTCCAGGGCCGCCAGATCCTTGCCGTCGAACTCCACGGTGCCGGCGGTTGGGGGCAGCAGCCCCAGCACCAGGCGGCCAACAGTCGACTTGCCGGAGCCACTCTCGCCGACCATGCCCAGAACCTCGCCCTCGGCAATGGCGAAGCTGACATCGTTGACCGCGTGGATCTTCTGATGCTCCGGCGCCGGAAAATGCTTGTCCAGGTTCCGGGCCAGGAGGACCGGCCGCGCCGTGTTGTCCGCCGGGCCGCTCACAGCGGTTGGCCCTTCAGCGACGCGGCGTAGTGGCAGCGCGCATCATGGTCGCTGGCCACCGTGACGAAAGACGGCGTTTGCTCGCAAAGCTCGGTCGCGTTGGCACAGCGGTCGCGGTAATGGCAGCCTTTGGGCAGATTGTAGAGGTCCGGCGGCGGGCCGCCGAAGCGGCGGCCGGACCCGAGCGCGAGCCGTTCCGGCGTAGCGGCCAGAAGCGCCCTGGTATAGGGGTGGCAGGGCTGGCCGAAGACGGCCCCGACCGGGCCGGCCTCGACAATGCCGCCGGCGAACATGACCACAACGCGATCGCAGTAATGGGCCACCACGCCGAGATCATGGGTGATGATGATCGCGGCCATGTCCCGGTCGATCACCAAGTCGCGCAGCAGGTCCAGGATCTGGGCCTGGACGGTGACGTCCAGACCCGTCGTCGGCTCGTCGGCGATCAGCAGTTTGGGATCGTTGATCAGGGCCATGGCGATCAGCACCCGCTGGGCCATGCCGCCGGACAGCTCGTGCGGCCAGGCGCGCATGCGTCGCTTGGGCTCCGGTATGCCGACGGCGTCGAGCATGGCGATCGCGCGCTTGCGGGCATCGGCAACGCTGATCTCGCGATGCACCCGCTGGATGCGCACGAGCTGGTCGCCGATGCGGGTCAGCGGATCGAGCGAGGTGCGCGGGTTCTGCACGACCAGGGCGATGTCCCGCCCGCGCATCGCGTTCATCGTGTCCGTCGGCAGTTCGAACAGATCGGAACCGTCGAACAGGGCCTTGCCGCCGACACGCAAGGCCGGCGGCCGAAGCAAACCCATCACAGACTGCGCGGTCAGCGACTTGCCGGCCCCCGTCTCGCCCACCAGCCCCAAAACCTGCCCGCGATCGACCGCGAACGAGACGCCGTTCAGGGCATGCGCAACCAGCACCTCATTATCGAGATTGCGAGAGACGAAATGGGTTTCCAGATCCTCAACACTCAGCAACGCCACGCAAGTCAGCCTTTCCGACGCGGATTGAGCAGATCTTGCAGACCGTCGCCCAGCATGTTGAGGCCGAGCACCATGACGACCAGGGCGATGCCGGGGAAGAGCGCGACCCACCACTGGCCGGTGACCATGTATTCCGCCCCCTGACGGATCATCACACCCCATTCCGGCGTGGGCACCTGAATGCCGACCCCAAGGAACGCCAGCGTCGCGCTGATACGCACGGCCCAGGCGGCGCGCACGGCCGTCTGGGCCATGGCGCCCTGAATGGCGTTGGGCAGCAGATGGACGAGCAGGATGCGCCAGGTCGGATTGCCGGCGGCGCGCGCGGCCTCGACCATGGTGGAGGAGCGCAGGGCCAGCACCTCGGCCCGCACCACGCGCACGAAGATGGGGCTGTCGAGCAGGCCGATAACGATCACCACGTTGATCACTGACGGGCCGGCCGCCGCGACCACGGCCAAGGCCAGGATGATCGACGGGAATACGCGCAGGGCGTCGAAAAAGCGCATCAGCCCTTCGTCAAACAGGCCGCCGCGATAGCCGGTCCACAGGCCGATCGGTACGCCGATGACGATCGACAGCAATACCGCCGGCACCGCGATGGCGAAGGCATAACGCGCGCCATAGATGACCCGCGAGAAGATATCCATGCCATTGCCGTCCGTGCCCAGCCAGAACTCCGCATCCGGCGGGTTCAGGATGTTGCGCGGATAGGCCTCGACCGGGTCGTGCGGCGTGATGTACTGGGCGAAGATCGCCATCAGGGCGAACGTCACGACGATCACGAAGCCGACGGTCGCGGTCGGGCTGCGGCGGCCGACGCCAACCAGCCGGTTCAGGGTGGGCCAACGCCGTTCGGAACGGCCGGCGGGCAGGTCGATCGTGGTCATGTGGCCTCCGAACTGCGCGGTTCGATGATGACCACGGTCAGGTCGATGATCAGAAAGACGACGACGGAGAACAGCGCCAGGAACAGAACATAACCCTGCACGGCGGCGAAATCGCCGCTGATGATGGCATTCAGCCCGTACTGGCCGAGGCCGCCCCAGGCGAAGACGAACTCGATGAGCGACGTCGTGCCGACCAGACCGGTGATCTCGGTGCCAACGAAGGTCATGACCGGGACGGTCGAGTTGCGCATGACGATACGCCGCACGATCCGGCGCGGCAGACCGGACGCGCGCGCGAACCGCACCGCGTCGCCACGATAGACCTCCAGCGCGATCGCCCGCGTATGCTTGATGATCGGCGCCGCGGAGATGATGGCGATGCAGGTCACCGGCAAAACCAAATGAGAGAAGGCGGAATGCGCCGCCGGCCAATCGCCGGTCAGGAGACTGTCAATCAGGTAAGAGCCCGTGATCGTTTCCGGCGGAATGACCATCAACCCAATGCGGCCGATGCCCGGCGGCGCCCAGCCCAGCAGGTAGAAGAAGACAAACAGCATCACGAGCCCGAGCCAGTAGGTCGGGATCGAAAAGCCGAACAGCGAGACCACCCGGGCGCACTGATCAAACCAACTGTCGGGCCGGCCGGCCACCCGCAGACCGACAGGAATGCCGATCAAGGCGCCAAGGCCGACGCCCCAGAACAGAAGTTCAAGCGTGATCGGCGCACGCCGCAAGATGTCGTCTAGCACTGGCTGCGAACTGATCCAGCTATCGCCCAGATTGCCGGTGAAGACGTTCCCAATATAGATCAGGAACTGGGACAGCAGGGGCTGGTCTAAGCCCAGCTCTCGCTCGATCAGGTCGATATGGGCCTGGGTCGCGGTCGGCCCGGCCAGCATCTCCACCGGATCCTGGCCGCCGATGCGCACCAGCATGAACGTAAAGAACACGATCCCCAGCAACAGGGGAACGATGAAGATCAGCCTGCGCAGAAGAAACTGGCGGACCTTCATCTCAAGCACCTGTGGGGGAAACGCGTGCAGTCACGGCATTGCTAGTCCTCAGCACGGCGCAGATCATACCAGCGCTCATGCACATCCGGGTAGGGCACCCAGCCGACGATGTCGGGGGCCATGGCCTCGAACGTGCGGGGGTATGCGGCCACCAGCCATGGCGCATCCTCCATCCAGATGCGTTGTGCGTCGGTGGTCAGGGCCAGCCTGGCATCGCGGTCCAGGGTTTCCCGCGCCTCGTCGATCAGCGCGTCGAAGTCAGGGTTGGAATAGTCCGACCGGTTGGAAACGCCTTCGCTGTGGGCCAGCAGGTAAAGGGTGTAGACCGGGTCCAGGATGATCGGGCCGCTTTCGAAGACGAAGAACGGCATGTCGCGCACGGCGGGCGCGCTGCGCGAGCGCATGTCGGACCCAGTGATCCGCGTCGGCGTCGCGGTCACGCCCACCTCGCTGAGTTGATTGGAAACCTGGATCGTGAACGGCTCCAGCCACCACCACAGGTCGGAATACAACAGCTCGGTCTCAAAACCGTCTGGATAGCCGGCCTCGGCCAGTAACTCGCGGGCGCGGTCAGGATCGTAGCCGTAGCCGAAGAAGGACGGGTCGTATCCGTCGACGATCGGCGGCACGACCGACATGGCGACGTCGCCGGTACCACGGGTCACCGAGTCGATGATTTCCTCACGGTCGATCGCGTAGTTCAGCGCCTGGCGCACGCGCACGTCGCTGAAAGGCTCGAAGTTCGGGTTCATCCAGGCGGCCACCATGGCCCGGCCCGGCGAGTCCTCGATCTTGACGCGGTCGTCGCCCTGAAAGTCGACGACCTGCTGCACAGCCGGCCGATCGATCCAGTCGACATCGCCGGTCAGCAGCAGCGTTGCGCGGCTGGCGGCGGACGGGACCTCGCGATAGATGATCCGGTCGAAATAGGGCTGCTCACGGAAGTAATTCGGGTTGGCGACGAAGACGGCCATCTCGTCCGGCCGCAGCGTGTCGAGATGGTAGGCGCCGAAGCCGGCCGTATTGGTCTCCAGCCATTCCAAGGCCCACGGGTCCTCATCCGTGGCGTGGCTGCGCACCTCGGTGCTGTCATAGATGCCGGGCACGTAAAGCGTCAGCGCCGACAGGAAGATCGAGCTGGGCGCCGACAGGTTGAACGCGACCTCGTAGTCCGAAAGCGCCTCGACCGATTCCACGTTCGAAACGCGTGCAATGAAGTTGCCGGTGCGCTGCTGGTCGAAGGATTTGTTCCAGGACCACTCCACATCGTCGGCCGTCAGCTCGTTGCCATAGGGGCTGAGAATGCCCTCACGCAATGTGAAGACCCAGCGGGTGCCGTCCTCCGACACCTCCCAGCTTTCGGCCAGATGGCCCTCGATCGCACTGGGGTCGAGATAGGTGCGGCCGTCCTCTCCCTCGATCCGGCCATAGCGGACCAGGTTCTCGTAGACCTGGGTGACGACGTTCTGCGTGCCGGGCCGCAGCGCGTCGCCGTCGAACCCTTCCGGCACCGCCGTGGCGGCGACCAGCAGCGTTTCCGCCGAAGCGGTCGCCGCTGGCAGCGCAGCGCTCAAGCCCGTACCAAGCAGCACGGCCGCGCCAAGAACACCTGTCGTGCGGCTAAACACACCAACCATCGTCACACCCCCCTTTTTCTGATCGACAATTTGCGGATCGACAATCGGCCGGCCGGGACAAAGCCCGACCGGCCGACGGCCGCCTGGGCCCTATTGGGCAACGCGCAAATCGTACCAGCGCTCGTGATCGTCCGGATGCGGGACCCAGCCCTCGACATTCGGCGCCATGGCCTCGAACGTGCGCGGATAGGCCACGACGATCCACGGGGCGTCGTTCATCCAGGTCTCCTGGGCGGACGACATCAGCCCCAACCGCGTATCGCGATCGAGGGTCTGCCTGGCCTCGTCGATCAAGGCGTCGAGCTCGGGGTTGGAGTAGCCGGCCCGGTTGGACACTCCCTCGCTGTGGGTCATCAGATAGTGCGAATAGACCGGATCAAGCACGATCGGCCCATCCTCGAAGACGAAGAAGGGCATGTCCTGTACGGCCGGCGCCCCACGCGACCGCATGTCCGAACCGGTAATCCGCGCCGGCGAGACGTTGATGCCGACATCGCCAAGCTGGTCCGCCAATTGGATGGCAAACGGCTCCAGCCACCACCAAAGGTCGGAGTACAGCAGTTCGACCTCGACACCGTCGCCATAGCCGGCCTCGGCCAACAGCTCGCGGGCGCGGTCTGGGTCGTAGTCATAGCCGAAATGAGACGGGTCATAGCCGTCGACGATCGGCGGCACCACCGAACGGGCCACGTCGCCCGTACCGCGCAGCACGCTGTCCATGATTTCCTGACGGTCGACGGCATAGTTCATGGCCTGGCGGACCCGAACATCGTCGAACGGCGGGAAATTCGGGTTCATGCGCGCGGCCATCATGGCCCGGCCCGCTGCGTCTAGAACCTGGACCCGGTCGTCACCGTCGAAATCAACCACCTGCTGGATGGCCGGCCGGTCGATCCATTGCGCATCTCCGGTCAGCAGCAGCGTGGCGCGGCTGGCCGCGGAGGGCACTTCGCGATAGATCACCCGATCAAAGTATGGCTGGTCACGGAAATAGTTCGGATTGGCGACAAAGACCGCCATCTCGTCCGGGCGCAGCGTGTCTAGGTGATAGGCCCCGAAGCCCGCCGTGTTGGTTGCCAGCCAGTCAAGCGCCCACGGGTCCTCGTCCGTCGCGTGGCTGCGCACCTCGGTACTGTCGTAGATGCCCGGCACGTAGAGGGTCAGCGCGGACAGGAAGATCGAACTCGGCGCATTCAGATTAAACGCGACCTGATTGTCCGAAACAGCCTCCACCGACTCCACGTTGGACACGCGGGCGATGAAGTTGCCGGTGCGCTGCTGGTCGAACGACTTGTTCCAGGACCAAACCACGTCATCGGCCGTGAGTTCGTTGCCGTATGGGCTCATCACACCGTCGCGCAGAGTGAACACCCAGCGCATGCCGTCTTCCGAGACCTCCCAGCTTTCAGCCAGATGGCCCTCGATTACGCCGGGATCGAGATAGGTGCGGCCATCCTCGCCCTCAGTCCGGCCATAACGGACCAGGTTTTCATAGACCTGCGTGACCACGTTCTGGGTGCCGGGGCGCAGCGCGTCGCCGTCAAAGCCTTCCGGGACTGCCGGTGCGGCAACGACCAGTGTTTCGGCACTCGACGGTGTGGCCGCCATAATCGCCAGCGACGCGGCACCGGCAAGCAATGCCGTGCCGAAGCGGGTGCGAATTCCAGTTCTCATGAGCCTCCAAGCCTCCTTTGTTGTTAGCCAGGACCGGTTCTGCCGATCCCGCATGCGATCAGGTGATACGCCCCCTCACGCGGATTTCGCCAGATCGGGCCCGATCGCGCCGGTCAGCATGGGCACGCGATAGTCGGGTCGAATGGCGTCGAACATATTGCGGACATCATAACTGTGATGGATGCGCCGATCGCCCTTCGGGTCGGTCATCTCGAACGCCCACCGGCTGCCGAACCCCAAACGCTTGTCGACGCTGACAATCGTGCCGCAGAAGATCGCGGCGTTCGTCTCAGGGAAACCAGGCGCCCGTTCGGCGACGATCTCCAAAACGGTCTCGGGCCGGAGGAACGCGTCGACGCCAACCTCTTGATAAAGCCGGCCATCGACCCAGGAGCGCAGCACGCAACTATCCCAGTCGTCCTTCAATTCCTCGAAGGGCCAGACCTGCGGCGCCAGCACGTTGGCACAGGCCTGCTTGCTCCAAGGGATCGAGGCGCGCTCCAGCGCACGGTCGGTATGGTCCGAGCCAACGCCGACATAAAGCTGGTCCGCCAGGATCAAGACGATCTCAACCTCGCCGGAGGTTTCTTCGGTCTGAACCTCAATCAGGTCGTCGGTGACGACCGACGATGCGGCGATCGGATACATGCGCGGGGCGGGCACCTCGGTGGCGACGTGCACGCCGTGCAGCAGGACCTCGTCGCGATGCAGCTTGGCGACTTCGTCGCTGCGGGTGGCGGACCCTAGATTGATGACCGTGTCCAGGGTCAGATCCATCGGGCGCTTGGAACCACCGCGCTCAACAACGGTTAAGGGCAATCGACGGCTCATTGGGCTTGGTTTCCATTCGCGACGGGCTCAAGGGCCAGCAACGCCGGATCCTCGTAGGGAGGCAGGTGACGCCGCCGCATCCAAACCCGCTTCAAAACCCGCCGATGGCGGCCTTCGTCGGCGAAGCCGAGCCGGCCGTGAAGCGTTACGAGATTGTTGGTGAACAGGTAGTCGCCAGGCTTGAGCGCGTAGGTCCAGACCAGCTCCGGCCGCTCCAGCACGTCGTCCAACCAATCGAGCGCCTCGCGTTCTTCAGCCGTCAGCGGGGTGCCGGCCAGCTCCATGCCCGGCTCAATCATCACGCGGGCGTAATGAATGCGCACCTCGTCGCCGACGATTTCCAGGATCGGCTTTTGGATCGTCGTCGGACCCGCTGGCCAGGTGTGCAGTTTCGGCGGCCGAAAATGCCAGGGTCGCAGGAACAGCGGCAGCAAGTCCGGCCTCTCATCGGCCACGACCTGGTAGACGGTTTCCCCCGATATCAGGGTGCTTTCGCCGCCCGCGGCCGCATTCTCCGCGCACAGAAGACCCAGATAGCAGGGCGGCCGCATTTCCAGGCAGCCATTGTCGGAATGGGCGCGCGACACCTTGTTGCTGGCGCCGATCCGCGTCGGATCATTGTTGGCGGCGCCGACATTCGTGACGGTGAACAGTTTCCGGTCAACCCGGATGCCCTGGCGCAGCGGCCGGCCGACATGGTTCGCCAATGCCCAGGCGACGATGCCCGCCTGATCACCGGAGAGCCCCTGCATATCAAGGCCCTGAAGAACGGTCACGCCGGCGCCGTTATCAAGCCGGCGCCTAATCTCCGGCACGAGTGGCGCGAACGCGGCCAGAAGGCAGTCTTCGGTCTCAACGGTGTCGAGATCGAGCCCTTGGCGCTGCAGCGTATCGAGCACGCGGCGGAGCTCGGCGTTCAACGGATCAGTCGCGCTGAAGAACACGTCGTCGGCCTGCGCGGCGAGGCCGTCCCGGTCCCAGCGCCGCTGAGTAAGCGGCAAGGTTCCCGAAGAACCGCCGGATCGGTGGCTGTGCGCTACCTGCGACTGCATTTGCTTCTCGCCCTGTCCAGACCGCCAAGGAAGATGACCTTAGCCGCCAAGCTGTCCTATATTTAATACAATGCTAGGTTCATCGCCGGGGCCTGTCAACTGAACCCGAGCGTTCGGGACGGCCCTTGCAGGACGGAGGCAAGAAGGGGGACAGCCATGACGCGCGCGACGGATTCAAAGACGAACAACCGACGCTACCATCACGCGATGCAGCCGCTGACGTTCGGCGGCACCACCGTGCGTAACCGCATCTTCGTGCCGGCCCATACGACCAATTTCGGGGCCGACAACAAACCATCGGCGCGCCATGTGGCCTATCACCGCGCCAGGGCCGAGGGCGGTGTCGGCCTGATCATCTTCGAAGGCATTCGGGTGCATCGCAGTTCGCTGGGCCGGGCGCAGGGCGTGAACGGGTATGAGCGCGACGCCATCCCGCATTTCACCGCCGTCGCCGAGGCCGTCCAGGGCGCGGGCGCCAAGCTGTTTGGCCAGATCATTCATCTCGGCCGGCACATCGACGGCAACTATACCCGCACGCCCGCCTGGGGTGCCTCGCCCGTGCCGTGGACCGCGACCGCGCCGCCGCCGCACCCGATGACCGCAGACGAGATCGCCGAGGTGGTCGCAGGGCACGCCGACACGGCCGTCAATCTGCTGGAGGCCGGCCTTGACGGCATCGAACTGCAACTTGCACACGGCCACTTGCTGCAGCAATTCCTGTCCCCGGCGACCAATCTGCGCGACGACGCCTATGGTGGATCGCTGGAAAACCGGATGCGCTTCGCCGCGGAAACTCTGGCCGCCGTTCGTCGCGCGATCGGCGAAGACGCAACCCTGGGCATCCGGGTCAGCGCGGACGAGTTCCTGCCCGGCGGCCTGACCTTGGAGATGATGCGCGAAATCGTCGCGACGCTTTGCACGAGGACCAAGGTCGACTTCGTCAATGTCAGCCATTCCGCCTATCACGGCAGCTATACGATCTCGACCCAGATGGCGGACATGGTCTTCGATGCGGGCCAGTTTCGAAGCCTCGCCCCCGCCATCAGGCAGGAGGTCGCAACGCTCCCGCGGCCACCCGCCGTCTTCGCCGTGTGCAAGTTTCGCACAATGGCGGAGGCCGAAACGGTTCTTGCAGCCGGCGATACCGACATGGTCGGCATGGCCCGCGCCCACATCGCCGAACCCGCCATCGTCGCGAAGTCGATCGCCGGTCGTGAAGCCGAGATCCGCCCCTGTATCGGCTGCAATCAGGGTTGTGCCGGGTTCCTTGCCCAAAACCTGGCGATCACCTGCCTGGTTAACCCGAGGGTTGGGCTTGAAGACGACTGGCCGGAGGCAGTATCAGTGCCGGCCGCTGAAAAACGGCGTCTGCTGGTCATCGGCGGCGGACCCGGCGGCATGGAGGCTGCGCTGACGGCCGCAGCCCGCGGCCACGAGGTCACGCTTTGGGAGGCCGGCGCGCGGCTGGGCGGCACGCTTGCCCTGGTCGATGCGATGCCGCTGAGGCACGACGCGCTGAACCTGCTGTCTTTTCAGCAGCACTCGTTGGAACGTCTGGGCGTCGAGGTGGTACTGAACCGGCGCGCGACGGTCGACGATGTGCTTGACGATGCGCCGGACGCTGTTGTGGTCGCGACGGGCGCCGAACCGGCGGCAATGCCGTTGGAGGCTGGCGAGGCCATGACCTTGGAGGCGGCTCTGGCCGCCCCCGACTCGCTCGGCCATCGCGTCTTACTGGTCGACAATCTCGGCACCTGGTCGGTGCTTTCCGCCGCCGAGTGGCTCGCCGACCGGGGCCACGCTGTGATCCTGCTGGCACCAACCGGCACGCCGGGCTGGACCATCCCGATCTATTCCAGCTTCGCCCTGCGCCGCCGGCTGAAGCAGAAGCGTGTCCGGATTATGGGGCTGCACACGGTGTCAGCGTTCGAGAATGGCACGGCGACGTTGGTCGACCTGTCAAGCGACAGCAGGCAAGAGATCGTCGATGTCGGTTCGGTTATCGCGCCGGTACACGGACGCCCGCGCTCTGGCTTGATCCAGGATCTGCGCAGGGCGGCGGCAGAAAGGTCGATCGATACGACCTTTCACGCGGTCGGCGATGCCCAGGCCGCCCGAACGGCGCTGGAGGCAGTCTTCGAAGGGCAGCAATCCGGACGGCTTGTCTAGCGCCCAACACGAGAAATGACCTCACATCATCGCGACGCTAGCGATCGTAACCGCCCTTATCAACCGAACCGATCACGGCCCGACGCACCGGCAGCAACCCTGAATAACGGTCTCGATTAGGTCTCCACTTCTGCCATAATCGGACGCCATACTACCCGCTTCCCCAAAGCTGCGGCCAAGCTGCGCCATGCAAAGATCCGGACCCTAGCGGTCATGTTGTTTCCAACGCTGCCGAACTCGGGCGCGGTCCAGGATGGGCCGAACGGCCCGACCCTTGACGTCGCCCAGCTTGAAGAGGCAGCGAACGATCGCGCGTCGGACCTGGCAGCCAGTGGCTTGGAGGCCGGCAAGCGGCTCGCCGTGGTTCCAGATCGCCCTGTGCCGTTGCTGATCGACATGTTTGCCGCCTGGCAATGCGGCGCCTTGGCCGTGTTGTTGTCGCCGTCGCTGCCGGCAGCCGAGATCGCGGCGGTCCAGCAAAGTGTCCGACCGGACCTCTGGTCCCTGCCCGATCCTGCGGCCGCGCCGCCCGGGGCCGCGGCGTTGCCGTCCCCGGACGCAACGCGCAGAGGCCGACGGATGCCCGTTCGTCGCAACGTCGCGCTGGACGACCCGGCGCTGGTGTTGATGACCTCAGGCACCACGAGCACGCCCAAGGGCGTCACGCTGTCGCACCGCGCGCTGCTAGCGCGGATGGCGCTGAACGTTGCCCATATCGGCCCGGAAACGCTGGCGACCAGCCTTTGCCCCCTGCCCCTGCATTTTGGACATGGTTTGATCGGAAATGTGCTGACGCCCTTGTTTGCCGGCGGGCAGGTTATCCTCTGGCCGGATGCCGGTATTGCCGGCCTTTCGCGCCTGGGAGAGGTGATTGACGACGCCGAGGTTCGGTTCATGTCATCGGTGCCGGCGATCTGGCAGATTGCGTTGCGCGCGGCCCGGCCACCGCGACGACGAAGTCTTCAGCGCGTCCATGTCGGATCCGCTCCACTGTCGAAAGAACAGTGGCAAGCGATCGCGACCTGGGCCGGCACACAACGTGTCGTCAACATGTACGGCATGACAGAGGCGGCGAACTGGATCGGCGGTCACGACCTGGCGGACGGTGACACTGCGGACGGCCTGGTCGGGCGGCCCTGGGGCGGCGCGCTGGCCGTGCGCTCGCCAGACGGAGCCATCGCGCCCCTTGGTCGCGGCGAAGTGCTGGCTGCCTCGCCGTCATTGATGCTGGGCTATCTGGATCAGCCGGAAATGACGGCGCGCAGCCTGCCCGGCGGTTGGCTGGACACGGGCGATGTCGGCGAGATCGACGAGGCCGGCCGTTTGCGCCTGATCGGCCGTACGAAGTTCGAAATCAACCGCGCGGGCATCAAAATCCCGGCCGAGGAGATCGATCTGCTGCTGCAAGGCCATCCGGCGATTGCCGAGGCTTGCGGCTTCGCTGTGCCCGATCCGGTCTCTGGCGAAGCGGTCGCCGCCGCGGTGGTGGCGGAAGATGGCGCAACGATCGAGACTGACGGGCTGCGGGAATGGTGCCGCGGCCGCATCCGGCCCCAAGCCGTGCCGAGCCGCCTGTTCGTAATCGATCGCCTGCCCCGCAGCGATCGCGGCAAGGTCCGGCGTGACCAGGTCGCCGCGATCTGCCTGGGCGCACAGGCACCGGGGGTAGCGTCGTGAGGCTGCGCTGGAACCGAGGCACGCCGGTTGTCCTGAGCACCGAGCGATTCGATCTAAGGTCGGTCAGCCGACGCTGGATTGCCCGCAATACCTTTGCCTGGTCAGAAAACGAAGAGGTCATGGCTGGTCTGGAGCTAGAGGCCAGCGGCTGGCTGCTGCGCCGCTGGCGCCGTCGGTTCGCGGCAGCCGACAACCGCAACCGCTTGATCCTGGCCATCTTCGAGAAGCAGAATGGTCGTTTGGTCGGCTACGAGAGCGTCAATATCGGCGGCGGCATAGCCTTTATCGCCGTGGCCATAGGCAACACCGATTGGTGGGGCAAAGGGCTGGTCATCGAGACGAGAGCGGCGCTCTTGGACTTTCTGTTCGACGTGCGAGACTGTACCCGTGTTTGGGGCACGCCATTCGGCCGCAACTTCGCCAGCATCTACAACTACCAGCGACTCGGCTTCAAGAAGGAGGGTGTCCTGCGCAAGGGCGGCCGATCCGCCAATGGTGACGCGTCGGACCTGGTCGCATTCGGCATGCTTGCGGACGAGTGGCGGACAATACGCGCCGAAAACCAGACGTGACCGACACACGCACGCTGGTGGCCGAGGCCATCGAACGGCCACGCGATCACGTTCCCGCGAACGGAACGATTGAGACCGTTGAGGGCTGGGACAGCCTCGGCCACATGCGTATCATACTGGCGTTGGAGGCCCGGCTGGGGCGGCCGATGGAAACGGAAGAGATCCTCGAACTGGCCTCCGTCCAGGCCATCGACCGGCTTTTGAACGGCGGCTGATGGCCGCCTGGGGACAGGGAGACGAGCGTGCCAAGTAATCCGTTGGCGACCGCGATGTCGATGATCGCGGCCACTCTTGTGGCCTCGAGTGCCGCAGCCCAGACGGACGACCGAGGCTGCGGCGGCGAGGTCGCCTGCCCCCTGTCGGTCGAGGGTCAGCCGGAGCGCCAATACTATGCGGCACTGCCGGCCGACATCGATGATCGTGCTGCCGTGCCGGTGATGATCTGGTATCACGGCTTTCGAGGTTCTGGCCTGGCCGGCATCCGCAACCGGGCCCTGGTTCAAGGTTGGACGGATGCCGGTTACATCTTTGTCGCGGCCGACGGTCTTGACGGTCGCTGGACCCATCAGGGAAATCCGCGCACCGAGCCCGACGACGACGCCTATTCGGTTGCCATCGTGGAGGATCTCGCGGCCGATTATCCGGTCGACCCGCAACGTGTGGTGGCGGCCGGCTTCAGTTCCGGCGGCTTTATGGTTTGGTCGCTCGCCTGCTTCCAAGGCGCGCCCTTCACCCATTTCGCCCCTGTCTCGGGCGCCTTTTGGGAACCCTTGCCGGAGGCCTGCGAAGCCGGCCCGGTGATCATGCGCCACACGCATGGCACGGCGGACACGGTCGTGCCGCTGGAGGGCAGATGGCTGCGCGACACGTTCAAGCAGGGCGACGTGTTCGAGAGTTTCGATGTGATGATCGCCAACAACGCCTGCGTCGCAACTCCCGATCTCACCGATCTCGACGTGCCGCCCTCAAGCTGCAGCGTCTGGCAGAGCTGCGCCAGCGACACGTCCCTGCAGCTTTGCTTGCACGATGGCGGCCATGGCCTTCCGGCCGGCTGGTCGGCGTCGACCCAGGCCTGGATCGACGCAACCGCCGACGGCGAGGTGGCGACAACCCACTGACGACCGGCGTCAGGCCGCGTTCTGATCGCCCGCCAGGTCGTCCAGGATCGGACAGTCCGGCCTGTCATCTCCGGCGCAGGCATTCACCAGATGGTCCAACGTCGCCCTTAGGCCCTGAAGCTCGGCGATCTTGTCGTCGACCTCGCGCAACCGTGCTTTGGCAAGCGCCCTGACATCGCTGCTCGATCGGTGCCGGTCGCGGTACAGCGACAACAGATCGCGACAGTCGGCCACGGAAAAGCCGAGGCCGCGAGCGCGCTGAACGAAGCGCAGATTGTGGATCTCGGTGTCGCCATAGTCGCGGTAGCCATTCGGCCGCCGCTCGGCCGTAACCAGGCCGATATCCTCGTAATAGCGGATGGTCTTTGCCGGCAGCCCCGTCTTCTGGGCCACCTCGCCGATATTCACGGGCTCACCCTCCTATCTTGACGCCGCGTAGCCTCAACGCGTTGCCGATGACCGAGACCGAGCTAAGGCTCATCGCGGCGGCGGCGATCATCGGGCTGAGCAGCAGTCCGAAGACCGGATAAAGGATGCCGGCCGCAATGGGAACGCCGATCGTATTGTAGCCGAAGGCGAAGAGCAGATTCTGGCGGATGTTGCGGATGGTTGCCGTGGCCAGTTCACGGGCCCTCAGCAGGCCGTTCAGGTCACCCTTGACCAGGGTCATGCCGGCACTTTCCACCGCGACATCGGCCCCCGCGCCCATGGCGATGCCGACATCGGCCTGGGCCAGCGCCGGGGCGTCATTGATGCCGTCGCCGGCCATCGCGACCTTGGCGCCGGCTGCCTGCAGCTCCTTGACCAGGTTGGCCTTGTCTTGCGGCATGACCTCCGCCTCTATCCGATCGATGCCGAGGCGCCGGGCAACCGCTTCGGCCGTAAGGCGGCTGTCGCCAGTGGCCATAACAACCTTCAGGCCTTTCGCATGCAACGCTTCGATGGCGGCGTGGGTCGTTTGTTTGATGGGGTCCGCAACCGCGAGCAGGCCGGCCAACGCGCCGTCGACAGCAACGAACATGACGGTCGCCCCATCCCGGCGCAGTGCGTCGGCCTTGTCGGCGAGCGGCGCCGGATCAGCGCCTGCTTCGCGCATCAGTTTTTCCGTCCCCAAAGCAATCCGCTGCCCCTCGACCTGGCCGCGAACGCCCATCCCGGTTTCGCTACTGAACTCGTCGACGCCTGCCAGGCTTAACGAACGCGTCTTGGCTGCCGCGACGATGGCAGCAGCGAGCGGATGCTCGCTACCCTTTTCGAGGCTGGCCGCCAGGCGGAGCAGGTCGTCATCGCGCCAGCCCTCGACGGGCACGATGCCGGTCAGGGCGGGCTTTCCCTCCGTCAGCGTGCCGGTCTTGTCGATCACGACCGTGTCGACCTTGGCAAGCCGTTCCAACGCCTCGGCGTTCTTGATCAGGACGCCGAGACTGGCACCTCGGCCGGTCGCCACCATGATCGACATCGGCGTCGCCAGGCCCAGGGCGCATGGGCAGGCGATGATCAGCACGCTGACGGCAGCGATCAGCGCGAAGACAAACGACGGTGTCGGGCCGACAAGGACCCAGACGACGAAGGCGATAACAGCGACGGCGACCACGGCGGGCACGAACACGGCCGAAACCTGGTCGACCAGCTTTTGGATCGGCGCCCGGCTGCGCTGGGCCTCGGCGACCATCTCCACAACCTGGGCCAGCATGGTATCGTCGCCGACCCGATCGACCTCGAACACGAAACTGCCGGAACCGTTCAGCGTGCCACCGGTCACACGGTCGCCAGGCGACTTTTCGACGGGCACCGGTTCGCCGGTGAGCATGCTTTCATCGATCGCGCTGGTGCCCGTCGAGACGACGCCGTCCAGCGGCACCTTATCGCCCGGCCGGACGCGCAGCCTGTCACCGACAGAGACGGCGTCGATCGGCACCTCTTCCTCATTGCCGTCGTCCAACAGGCGGCGCGCGGTCTTTGGCGCAAGATCCAAGAGCGCGCGAATGGCGCCGGATGTGCGCTCGCGCGCGCGCAGCTCTAACACCTGGCCCAGCAAGATCAGGGTGACGATGACTGCGGCGCTTTCGAAATAGACCGGCACCGTGCCGGCCGCCATCCGCAAGGATTCCGGGAAGAGGCCGGGTGCGACGGTGGCCACGAGGCTGTAGAGATAGGCCACGCCGGTGCCCAGCGCGATCAAGGTGAACATGTTCAAATGCCGGCTGATCACCGAGGCCCAGCCACGTTGGAAGAATGGCCAGCCGCCCCAAAGCAGGACGGGCGTCGCCAGCACCAATTGGATCCAGGGGTTGATCGTCGGCGGGATTACATCGTTGATCGGCAGCCTGAACAGATGAACGCCCATTTCCATGACCAGCAGCGGAATTGACAGGACGAGACTGACCCAAAAGCGCCGTGTCATGTCGGCCAGTTCGGCGTTTTCCTCGTCCGCCGCCGGCACGCCCATCGGCTCCAGCGCCATGCCGCATATGGGGCACGAGCCCGGCCGGTCCTGCACGATCTCCGGGTGCATCGGGCAGGTGTACAGCGTCTTGGCGCGTGCGCTGTCTGGCGAAGGCCCGTCGGATGTCTCGGTCAAAACTTGCTGATGCATGGTTGCGCTTCCAGTGTCGGTCCTCTTGAGAACGACCTCTACATGGAGATTCCAGTCACTGGAAGGTCAAGAGCAGGCTCAATAAGGGGCCATGATCCAACGCAACAGCCGCTTCAGACGAAATCGCCGGCTGGCACCCGGCAACCGACGACGAAACCGGCAGCGGGCGTCGGCGAGGTCCATCGTGACAAAGAAAGGGCCGACCCTTGGAGGCTCGCCCGTTGGCGGCCCAAGCGATCGCGCCCTGCCCAGAACGCGGATCGTGCGGTCATCGGTCTTCAGATCAAGGGCGGAGGATCGCCCAAACAGAGATAAATGCCGGTCTGCCTGATCGTAGCTTGTGGTCCTGTCGATCGCGAACTGTGCGTTCGCCCTTCCGGCGTACGGCGTGGGTGAGGCCGGCTGGAGTCGGGGCTCGATCTCGCCTCTCAGGAAGGGCTCAACCCCGACATGCACAAGGTCGCCCGACGCGCGGGACAGTGCCTGTGCCCACCAAATCCAGTCCTTGCCTGGGTGGAGCGGAACGGGAACCGCCGCGACGATCGCGCCGGCATCGAACCGATCGACCATGACATGCAGCGTCACGCCGCCATCACGTGCCGCCCTGCCGGCGCGGACCATGCTTAGCATGGGCGTGCTGCCTCGCCATGCGGGCAGCATGGCGGGATGCAGATTCAATGCCCGACCGCCGGCCAGCGTCAGAAGATGGGACGGCACGCGATAGGGAAACAGGCACGACAGGATCAGGTCCGATCGCTCAACACTCTCAGCCAGTGATCCGTCCTTGGCTAGAACCTCGCGCCCGACATCCCTTACAGGAATGTTGAAGCGCCTTACGGCCGCCGCGACCGACCAACCCGGTCGAAAAATGCCGAGTTGCCGCTCCTGCCGCAGCATTCCGCGATCCAGTCCGGCCGGCATCCAAAGCTCGGTGACCTGATGACCCGCTTCCAGCCATCTCCAGAGCAGCCGGGCGGTCATTGTCGACGGAACGCCCGCCACGACTGCCCGATAGACGGGCGCGTTCATTTCGTTCCGCGTTTCGATATCGGTCGTTCCCGTTGCAGCAGATGGCGGCGGTGACTTCAAACGGTCCATTTATCGCGATGACGGCTTGGATCTTGGCGGCCAAGACCAACCGGGGCAACCCGTTGTCGGCGGCTCGCCCAACACGGCATCGCAAGAGCAACCTGTGCTAGCCCGTCAGATAGCGCAGGATCATGGCCGCAACCTCATCTTCGACCTGTTTCGGTTCGGGGGTCGGGCCCGGTCCGTCAACCGTGGCGTGCACCACCGCTTCGACCAGATGTTGAACGACGAAGGCGGCGGTATCGAGGTCCTTGACGATGAGCTGTTGCCTGTAACGCGACAGCCAGGCGCGAAGCTGGGCATGGATACCGTCGCGGATGCACCCTAGGGTCTCTGGATTGACCGCTGCGGGAACGATCGCGGTCAGGGCACGATGCAGATCAGGGTCTGCCAAATGCGCTTGCATGTTGGCGTGAACCAAGCCGCGAATCCCGATTTCCAGAGGCTGACCTGCCGTTTCGGCGAAGGCAGTCGCCATCGCCGAGGCAACCTCGGCATGGTGGCGACGCTGAACGGCCGCGACGATCGCATTTTTGTTCGGGAAGTACTGGTACAGCGACCCGACGCTGATGCCGGCGCGCTCGGCGATCCGATTGGTGTTCGCAGCCTCGTACCCCTCCTTAGCCAAAACCTGCCATGTCGCTTCCACGATCGTTTCGACCATGGCGCGGGAACGCTGCTGTCGCGGTGTCCGTCTCGGGTTCGTAGAAATCGTTCAGACCTCCTTAACTGAACCTTGCTCATATTCAGGAATTGAGCCGCTTGCTGTGTCGGCCCTCACAGCGGGTTCGATCGATGGAAATGCGAGCAGCATGCCTCTTGAAACGAATCCACCGCCGCTGACAATTTTTGTTTTTCAGATGGTTATGAAGCTTTTCTGAAGTCAAACAACGCGAGTTTACCAACACAAGCGACCTCCTCACTGTGCGCGCGATTTCGTCGCGCCCAGGCAGATCGGCAATCGCTGCCGAGCGCGGTACCCACGCCGCTACAGCATTCAGCCAGCGGCGACCATCGACCCGATCCCTGAGTAGGAGTTTCAGCCGTGCTCGTCCGTTCGTCGCCCTGTCTTTGTGCCCACGTGGCCGCCGCGACAGGCGCTTTTCTCATCGTCAGCACCCTTCATGTTGCCAGCGCCCAAACGCCGCAGCGTGATGACCGCGGAGGCATCACCGGTTCGATTTCCGGCGGCGTCGGCGTCGCGCCGGATTTCGAGGGCTCGTCCGACTACGACGTGGTTCCGTTCATCTTCGGAGATATCAACGCGCTGGGCGTTAGTCTTGAGATCCAAGGTTTAGGCGCACGCCTCAACTTTCGGCCCGACAGGCCCTTTCAGTTCGGGCCTGTTTTCAGCTACCGGCCGGGCCGCGAAGATGTCTCCAACGAGGTCGTCGACCGGCTGGAAGACATCGATGATTCCTTCGAGGCAGGCGGCTTCGTGAGCTACGAGTTCACCGAACTGTTTGGATCCGCCGATTCGTTCGCCCTCAGCGCCGAGGTGCTGGCTGACCTCGGCAGCGGCCATGAAGGCTGGACGGCCAGCTTTGGGGCGGGCTATGGCACCTCGCTGGGCGATCGTTGGCGCGCGGGTGTCGATGCCGGCGCCACCTGGGCCAGCGATGACTATATGCAGACCTATTTCGGCGTTGATCGCGCGAATTCGGTGCGCAGCGGGCTGCCCGTTTTCGACGCCGAAGCCGGTATCAAGGATGTCGGGGTCGGCGCCACGCTGACCTACGTCTTGTCCGACCGCTGGAGCGTCAGCGGCCGCGCCAGCTACACGCGGCTGCTCGGCGACGCGGCGGACAGCCCGATCGTCGAGCAAGAAGGGTCTCCTGATCAGTTCTTCGGCGGTCTGGGCCTGACATTCAGGTACTGATGCTCGCCCGACCAGGCCCATAGCCAAATCCGCAAGACTTGCCAGGGAGGTTTATGATGCGCTCAGCGGTCTCTTCTGATGGTCAGCCCGCCGGAAGGCCCACGCCGGCACCGAGAGTAGCGCTTGTGGTCCTTTGCGTGCTGGCCATTGGCATCGGTCTGGCTTCACTTCGATACCTGTCCGGCGACGCGGCCTTGGTACCGCCATCGATGCAGGTTTCCTTCATGCTCAATGGGCCGATTTTCATAACCCATGCGACAGCGTCCGCCGTGGCGCTGATGCTCGGTGTCTATCAACTCTTTGCCGGGCCACGCCGCCGTTGGCCTGGCGTGCATCGTTGGACGGGACGGATCTATGTCGTTTGCTGTATCGTCGGAGGCCTGAGCGCGCTCTGGATTGCGCCCGACATCGAAAGCGGCCATGTCGCAACCATCGGGTTCTCGGCCCTGGGCATTGCCTGGATGGCCGCGACGGTTCTCGCCTGGCGCCACGCGGTCAATCGCCGCTTCGATTCGCACAGGCGGTGGATGTTGCGGTCATACGGGCTGACCGCCGCCGCGATCTCGCTGAGGCTTCAGCTCGTCGCCTTCGAAGGCCTCGGGCTCGACTACGACCAGGTGTCAAACATCCTCAGCCTGTCTTGCTGGCTGCCGAACGTTGTGTTCGTTGAAGTCCTGCTGGCCCGGCAAAACCGAAGCAAGGCGCGCGTAACCCAAATTGCGCCGAGGCCGGCATGAGGCTCAGGCCGCCTCCCGTGCCCTACCCTCGTGGAGGTCACGCCCCTCGACAAGGGCACGGATCTTACCGTCCGCGACGGAGCGCGGAAGCATCCAAAAGCCACAATCCGGATGGATGTAGCGAACGCGGCCTGGGCCCAGAACCCGATCGGCCCGTTCGATCCGGCGGGCGATCGTTTCGGCCGTTTCGATCTGGTTGTCCTTGATGTCGACCACGCCCAAGCCAAAGCCGATGTCGGGCCTTAGGTCTTTGAAAACGCTAAGCTCCTCCGGTGGGCGCCTAGCACATTCCATGACGATGTGGTCAGCCTTAAGACTGTTGAGATAAGTCATCAGATGGGCCCAGGTGCCCTGTTGTACGGACTGGCCGCCATAGTTGCCGAAACAGAGATGAACGGCCGGCTTCGTCTTGACCGCCGACAGCACGATGTTGATGGCCTCGGCCGCCCATCGGGCCTCCTCCGGATGGCCGGGCAGGTTGGCCTCGTCGACCTGGACGACATCCGCGTCGACTTCGGCCACCTGCTCCGCCAGCACCTCGGCAATCGCGCGGGCGACCTTTGATGGGTCGCCGTAATGCTTGTCGATCAGGGTTTTGGCCAGCATGTGCGGGCCGGTCAGGGTGAATTTGAGGGTCTTGGCCGTCAGCGCCCGTGCCTGCGCGCATGCGCCGGGCAGATCCAGAGAGCCATGGCCGATCGGTCCATCCACGACGCCCGGAGGCCGTGCGCGAAAGCGCATGCCGGCATCACGGCGATAGGCGGTTAACTCATCGAAGGTCGCGTCGGAGCGGATGCCGCTCATCGGCCGGGTGAAGTATTCGATCATCCCGTTGGTTTCGGGATGGTTAATATCGAAACGATAGATCTCGCCGTCGCAGACGACATCGATGCCGGCCTGTTCCTGGGTTGCCAGCACGACCCGCGTGGCGTCGACTAGCGCCTGGCGTGACGGGGCGGCGACCAGCCAGGCGGGGATGGGATACGAACCGACGACGGTGGTGAGGATTTCGGCCATGGTGCGTGCTTTCTGTCGAGCGGGAACGGGCGCCCGGCCTAAAGGCCGAGGCGCTGATAGATGCGATGGGTGTAGGCGCCGAAGCGCGGGTCGTTATGCATGTCCAGCACCCGCGGCGACGGCAGGTCGACGGTGAACGTGTCGGCCATGCGGGCCGGGCCGGAGGTCAGCACGGCCACGCGCGTGGCCAGGAAAACCGCCTCTTGAATGCCATGGGTGACAAATAGGATGGTCTTCTTGCTTTCGTCCCAGATGCGCAGCAGTTCGAGGTTCATGCGTTCGCGCGTCAAGGCGTCCAGGGCGCTAAACGGCTCGTCCATCAGGACGATCTTGGGGTCGTGAACGAAGGCGCGGGCAATGGCGGCGCGCTGCTGCATGCCGCCCGAAAGCTCGTAGGGATACTTGTCCTCGAACCCCGCGAGGCCGACCATGGCCAGCAAATCCCGCGCCCGGTCGCGCGCCTCGCGCATCGGTAGGCCGAGGATTTCGGCGGGCAGCAGCACGTTTTCCAAGACCCGGCGCCATTTCAGCAGCAGTGGCTGTTGAAAGACCATGCCGATGTCACGGCCGGCGTCGAAGGCCGCGCCTGGAGCGCCGATTTCGACCTCGCCCTCGTCATGGGGCTGCAGGCCCGCCAGAATGCGCAAGACCGTCGACTTGCCACAGCCGGACGGCCCGACCAGCGTCACCAGCTCGCCCTCGCCGATATCCAGCGTGACATCCTGCACGGCGAGGAACTCCTCCCCGCGCGTGCGGTAGATCTTCTTCACCCCGCGCATGCGGATGATGGGTGGCAGGCTGTCGGCGCCGCTGTCCTGGTCGACTATGACGGGCCTACTCAATGCGGGCATCGGTCACCACGCACCAGCGTTCCAAAAGCAAGACGAGGCCGTACAGCACGACCCCGATGATCGAGACCAGGATGACCGCCATGAACATGCCGGCTGTGTCCAGAAAACCCTGGCGCGACTGCATCAGATAACCCAGCCCGCCCGACGAGCCCATGAACTCGCCGACGATCGCGCCGGCGACGGCCAGCACGGTGGCCACCTTCATGCCGGAGAAGATGTAAGGCAGCGCGCCGGGAAGCTGGATCTTTCGGAAGATCTGCCATCGCGAGCCCTTCAGCGCGCGGACCAGGTCCAGCAAGTCCGGCTCGACCTCGCGCAGGCCCCGTGACGTCGTCAGCAGGATCGGAAAGAATGAAATCGTGAAGGCGATCACCATGTTGGGAAACAGGCCGAAGCCAAGCCAGACAATGAACAACGGCGCCATCGCCACCTTCGGGATCATGTTGAGCGTTACCAGAACCGGCATCGCGCCCCGTTCAAAGCCGCGCGACCAGCAAAACGCCATGGCAAGGCCGATGCCGACAACGACCGCCAGCAGGTAGCCGCCAAACACCTCGCCGGCCGTGATCGCGACATGGTGCGGCCAGTGATAGGTCGGGTCCCAAAGCGTCTGCAACGTCGCCCAGGGGGTCGGCATGATGAAGGCCGGAATGTCGCCCCAGACGACGATCAGCCACCAGGCGCCGATGAAGGCGACATGACCCGCGATAGCCGGCCACCAGCGCAACAGCCAGCGCCCGATAGCCTCGAAAACGCCGCCGTCCGATGTGCCGGCGCGCACCGGCGCTGCCGTCAAATCCTGTCCGTCAACCGCCATGGGCTTGCCGCTGCTCCGCCTCGGTGATCCGCGTTACCACGGCATCATCATACGACAGGGCCGGCGTGGCAAATCGCGTCGCGTTGGAGACATAGTGCAGCGCGCAGGCGCGGCGCCAGTTCGACGACCGGTTGTCTGACGAGCGGTGCAGCGTATTGCCGTGATGAAAGCTGACGCCGCCCTTCGGCACGGGCGCCGGCGTCATCGGGATCGCGCTGGCGACCGCGTCGGGTATTTGCAAATCGTACGGTTTGTCGGGCGGCGCCACATGGTCGAGGATCGGTCCCCGATTGGTGCCGTCGCCGAAGAACAGGCAGCCATTTTCGACCGTCGCCGCGTCCAGCGCGATCCAGGCCGTGACAACGCCATCGCGGTCATTTGGCCCGAAATAGAAATTGTCCTGATGCACCGGCTTCGGCCCGCCGCCCTTCGGCGGCTTGAAGAAGATCTGGCTGAAATACACGCTAACGCCGGGGCCGATCAGGCCTTCGACCTCGGCGATCAGTCGCGGGTCGGCCGCGATGTTTCGAAAGGCCGGCCGATGGAAGTGCGGATTGTCCATCTTGCGCAAAGCCTGGGCCGAGACGACACCTTGGTCGAGATACCAGGCACGGTCGGCCTCGTCCAAATCGGCCAGAAACTCCGCGCCCCAGGCCATGATGTCGGCGATGGCCGCGTCCATCTCGTCGATGGAGAACAGACCCGGCACCGTGACATGCCCATCGGACAAATAGCGCGCGCGCTGTTCGGGTGTCATGGCAGTCCCTCCCCTCGATCATCTTCGCTTGTGTATTTGCGAATTAGGAAATCAAGCGACCGTTCCTCAGCCGTCAATTTGATTGTACGCAGAAATCAATGCATGTATCTTCGGCAATCAGGCCAACTTGATCTTTGCAGATTCGGCAATGGGGAAATCGATCGGCGCTTCGGGAACTGGTGAGGGCGACTTCGGGCTGGGTCCGGAGGCCGCTCCCTTGCGCGTTCGGCCGGTCTCGGTCTCGTTGGAGGATCGGGGCCTTGCCGTGTTCGAAAGCCGGCACGCGCCGAACTTCGCCATGGATATCGGCACCTGGCCATTCGAGAAGCTGTGCCTGGTGCGCCAGGGCAGCGGCGTCCTTCGGCTTCAGGACGAGGACAGTCCGCTGGCGGAGGGCGATCTGCTGCGCATTCCGGCGGACATTCCTCACGCCTTCGCCGATCAGCCCAGCCAGCCAATGACGCTGACGATGGCCTGCTATGACCAGCGGATCGCCGCCGGCAACGCCCAGTCAGAGCGCATCCTGGACCGTTTTCGCGCCGCCCTTGCGGCTCTTGAGACCTATCCCCTGGCAGCCCCGCATCGCCGGCTGCAGGTGACACGGCGGTTTCGCCAGATGGTGTTCGAAGGCGTCCGGCCTGGCGCGCAGGCAGACGATGCGATTTGGTGCGGCCTTCTCGACCTTATGCGCCACATCGCCGCCATGGTCGCGGAGGATGACCGGCTTCGCGCGCTCGACCCTGGCCAGCAGGGGTTTGCCAGCAGTCTTGCCCATCTGGAGGCGAACTTCGTCCGCCCGATCCGGGTTGATGAGTTGGCAGCGATCGCCAACCTGTCCTACCGGCGCTACACAGACCTGTTTCGCCAACGCACCGGCGCCACGGTAGTCGAGTATGTCACCGGCCTGCGCCTCAACTACGCCAAGCAACGGCTTTTGGAGACCGGCAGCATCATGTTGTCCTGCCTCGATGCCGGCTTTGGCGACTTGTCCAGTTTCTATCGCGCCTTCAACCGGTTCGTGGGCATGACGCCCAAGCAGTTCTTGGCCGAACACCGCAAGCAGTCGGCCGCATGATCCCGCTGTTCAACAATAAATCATGAGAGGGAGGAACGAGATGAAGACACTGAAAACCCTGATGGGCGCGAGTGTGCTAGCGCTTGCCGCGACGCCGGCGCTGGCCCAGGAAGACGTCACCCTGGTGCTGAACTGGACCGCCGGCGGCGACCATGCCCCGGTCTATTGGGCGGCGAACCAAGGCTGGTACGAGGATGCCGGCATCGACCTCGAAATCGAGGAGGGACGCGGCTCCGGCGCAGCGGTGCAAAGTGTCGGCGTTGGCGCGTCGGAGTTCGGCATTGCCGACATGCCGACTGTGCTGCAAGGGCGCGGCGCTGAGGCCGACGTGGTCGCGATCATGGCGCTTTACGTCAACTCGCCCTACGGCCTCTATTGGGTGCGTGGCGGCGACATCGAGACCTACGAGGATCTCGCTGGTCACACCATGGGCAACCCGCCCTTCGACGCGGCGCGCCAGATGTGGCCGGCGATCGCGGCGGCGATCAATGTCGATCCGGACAGTGTGGAGTTCGTCAACATCGCACCCGAGGCCAAGGTCGCCTCGCTGCAATCCGGTGCGATCGACGCCACGACCCATTTCTACAATGTGCACTACATCTATGAGCGCATCTTCGGCGACGATATGGGCTTCGTCGCCTTGCGCGATATCGGCTTCAACCCGTACGGCAACGCCTTCATCGTCAACGGTGACTACCTGGCTGAAAACCCGGACATCGTCAGCGCGTTCGTCGACGTGACCCAGCGCGCCTACGCCGCCTGTGTCGCCGACCCCGACCCGTGCGTTGCCGAGCTTGCCGACGCGGCCAGTCAGGACCCGGCCGATGTGCGCGCGAATTGGGACCTGGTGGTCGAACTGATGACCGACGACAGTGCCGGCAGCGCGCCCCTCGGCCATTTCGACCCGGACCGAATGGCGGCGACCTACGGCTTTGTCGCGGACTCGTTCGAGATCACGGAGTTCGACGTCACCGATGGCTATACCAACGACCACTTGAGCAGCGACGTGGTGATGCCAACGGCCAACTAAAGGGCGATTAGGCGGGCGCGGTGTGTCGGCAGCACGCCCGCCGCCGATCGTCAGCTTAGCCTTGCTGGCGTGATCTGCAGGCGCATCGGCGCGATCTGCGAGTGCTTGGCCGCGCTTTCCCGACTATGCTGCTAGCGCGTGTTAAGGCGTCGAGGGAGTGCGCGAGGCGATGCTGTTGTCCAAACAATGGCTGGGCGACCGCTTGATCACGGGTTCCGTTCAGTGAACGCTGGCAACGGCAAGTTCATCCTGGATTTCGGCTGGCAGGTTCTGCTGAAGGATTTGGGCTTGTCGGCGCAGGACCTGCTGCGCCATTCCCGGCTGCCGCTGGACCTATTGAGCCGCAAGGCGCCTGCCCTGACGACCGAGGAGTACTTCCGCCTATGGGAGGGCATGAGCAAGCTGTTCGACGATCCGGCCTTCCCGCTGCGCCTGGGCCAGGCATTCTCCGTGGAGGCCTTCAGCCCCCCGATCTTCTCCTGCTTTTGCAGCGCCGACCTGAATGTCGCGCTGTCCCGCCTGTCCAAGTACAAGCCGTTGATCGGACCGCTGACCTTGGATGTCGTGCAAACCGAACGCCAGACAGCGGTGACGCTTGGCGGGCTGCCCAAAGACAAACCGCTGCCGACGTCTTTGATCGCCACGGAACTGGTGTTCCTCGTCTACATGGCGCGGTTGGCGACGCGTGAGCGCATTGGCCCGACCGCCGTTCAATTGACCAGACCATTGCCGGAGGCGGAACAGTACGCCGTCTTCTTCGGGATCGAAGTGACCGAGGGTCCGGTCGACGGCCTGGCTTTCTCCGCCGAAGACGCCGGCAAGCCGTTCCTGACGGCCAACGAGGCCATGTGGTCAGTCTTCGAGCCCGAATTGAAGACACGCATGGCCGATTTGGGCCTGGAGGCCGGCTTTCGCGAGCGTGTCCGCGCGTGCCTGATGGAATGTCTGGCGAGTGGCGACTGCGCGATGGCGTCGGTGGCCAAGCGGCTGGCGGTCAGCACGCGCACCTTGCAGCGGCGGCTCGGCGATGAAGGCACCAGTTTCCAGCGGGAGCTGAACGGGTTGCGTGAAGAGCTGGCGCGCCACTATCTGACAACTTCTCACTACTCCAGCGGCGAGATTTCGTTTCTGCTGGGTTATGACGATCCGAATTCCTTCATCCGCGCGTTTCACGCCTGGACCGGCCTGACGCCGGAACGGGCGCGCATTGAGAGCCGGCTGCACTGACCTGTTGACCGAGCGGTCTCATGGGCGCCGTATTCGCCCATTACTGACAAGCGAAACGCTGACCGGATTGGGGCCAACATGAAACGCCTTGCTTTGATCGTTCTCGGGATTGCCTTGGGTGGCTTGGCGACCACTGCGGCACACGCGTGTTCGTGCCTGCCCGCCTCGGCGGAGGACATGCTGCGCCAGGGCCATCCGGTGGCCAACGTGCTGGTAACCGGCATCGAGGTATCCAATCCCGAGTTGGGAACGTTGGCGCTGACAGCCGACGTGCTGCAAAGCTTTACCGGAGACATGCCCGACGAGGTCGCGATTTCGACCGAGGGAACGACGGCTGCCTGCGGCGTTCCAGTCACGGTTGGGGAAGCCGTCACCGTCGTCCTGCATCCGATGCCGGAGGCGGAGAAGGAGACCTACGCGATCAACCTGTGCACCGCGATGCCGGTGGACGACGAGGCCGCGCGGCCTGTTTTGGAACAGTTCGCGGACCGTCGAGCGAACCGCGAAGGCGTCTGGATCGATGTGGTGGCCTTCCAGCGACTGCTGGCGACGCATCCGCATCCGGACGAACTGCGCGGCGCGTTCCCCGAGGTGCTGTTCGTCCTGCCAGGCGAAATCGCCACCCGCGAGTTCCGGTATGATCAGTCGCGTTTCTTCGCACAGCTCGACGACAGCGGCATGGTCTACGGCGGCGAGTTTCAGTAGGTGGCGTCTAGGACGCCTGCACCGCCTCCGCCTCGCGGATAAGGCCGCGTAGCTTCGCCGGTGTCAGCGGCAGGAAGTCCGCCTTCACGCCAAGCGGTTTCAGCGCGTCCTCGATCGCCGCCGCCAAGGCCGGCGGTGCGCCCATGCGGCCGCCCTCGCCGCCGCCCTTGATACCGTATTCCGTGAAGGGTGATGGGGTTTCAACGTGGCCGATCCGCATATTGGCCGGGATCTCGTGCGCGGTCGGCACCAGATAGTCCATGAAGCTGGCATTCTGGAGCTGGCCGTTGGCGTCGTATTTGTACTCCTCATAGAGCGCGGTGCCGATGCCTTGGGCGGTGCCGCCCCTGATGTGGCCGGCCAGGGTCTTTGGGTTGACCATCGTGCCGCAATCATGGACGGCGACATAGTCGAGGAACTTCACCTGGCCGGTCTTGATGTCCACCTCGACCACCGGCATGTGGCACATATGGCCCATGATCGGGTAGTAGATGCCGAGATCCTTGCGGTCTTCGGACGGCATCGTGGTCAGCGGATGGTCGTAGGTCGTGGTGGCGTCGAGGCCGGTGTCGAACTCCGGCTCGTCCGGGAAGGACAGGCGGAAAAAATGGGCCTGCATCGCCAGATCGGCGATCGTCATCTGCTTGCCCGGCACGCCCTTCAGGCCGACGGCGCCGTCGCGCAGCTCAAGATCCGCGGTGTCGGCCTCCATCAGATGGCCGGCGATCTTGAACAGCTTGTCCTTGATGGTGTCGACCGCGCCGACGATGGCGCCGGCCAGCATCACCGTATAGCGGCTGCCGCCCGGGCCCGTGCCGCTGACACCGTGATCGGTGTCGGCATAGGTGACGGAGATGTTGGCCGGATCGATGGTCAGTTTTTCAGCCAAAACCATGGTCGCCATGGTTTCCGGGCTGTTGCCCCAGAACGGCGCCTGCAGCGAGACAACCGCATTGCCGGTCGGGTCGATCTTGATCGACACGCCTTCCGGTGAACTGGTCAGCGCGAAGCCGGCCTCGTCGTTCAGCGACCAGAACTCGGTCGCACTGAACACGCTGCGTTCCTGACAAGTGGCTAGGCCGATGCCGATGTAGCGGCCCTCCGCCAGCGCGTCCTTCTGCTTTTGACGCCAGCCGTCATAGTCCAGCAGGTCCAGCGCCTTGTCCAAGACCGCTGGATAGTTGCCGCTGTCGTAGAGGTTGCCGGTTGGGATGAAATAGGGGAACTGATCGGGCTGGATGAAGTTGGTCTTGCGGAAAGTGACGGGATCGAGGTCGAGTTCGGCGCAGGCGGCGTCGACCATGCGCTCCATGACGTAGTTTGACACCTCAGAGCCGAAGCCGCGATAGGCGCCTTGCTGGCACTTGTTGGTGAACACCGCCGTGATGTCGGCCTTCACGCTGCCGATCTGGTAGGGCCCGGTGATCTGCGACAGGGCGTTGCCGTGATGGCCGATGCCGAACTGGAAGTAGGCGCCGTAATCGTCGATGACCGTGCATTTCATCGAGGTCATGCGGCGCTCGGCATCCAGCGCCAGCTCGCAGTCGTAAATGCGGTCGGACCCGTGATGGTCGCACGCCGTCATGTTGTCGATGCGGTCTTCCAGATACTTCACCGGCCGGCCGCATTCCCGCGCCAGCACAGCCGCGATCACCGGCACCTTGTGAATGAACAGCTTGCTGCCGAAGCTGCCACCGGCGAGCGTCGGCACTAGGTTGAGCTTGTGCACCGGCACGCCCAGCGTGACCGCGATCAGCCAGCCGACATAGTTGTACATGGAGCTGTTGACATGGATGGTGAACTTGCCTTCGCCTTCGTCGAACACCGCCGTCGCGCCGCAGGTTTCCATGGGCTGGGCGCCGGAGCGGGGCCAGCGCAGCTTGCGCTTGATCACCGTGTCGGCGGCCGCGAAGTCATCGTCGACGTCGCCGAATTCGAACACGCGGTGGATGGCGACGTTGGTTTCGCCCCGCTCGGGATGGATGACCGCGTCGCCGGTGGCATGGACCGCCTCGGCGGCATCCATGACCACGGGCAGTTCCTCGTACTCGACCTCGATCAGCGCCAGCGCGTCCTCGGCGACGTAGCGGCTCTCGGCGGCGACAATCGCCACCGGCTCGCCGACATGGCGCACGCGATCGATGGCGACGCAGCGCTGCTCGGTCGGCGGATTGGAAAAGCAGGGCAAGGGACCGGTCGATTTCGCGACATCCTCACCGGTCAGAACCGCCGCCACGCCGGGCAGCGCGCGCGCCTTGCTGACGTCGATCGATGTGATCCGCGCATGCGCGTGGGGGCTGCCAAGGGCCGCCGCGTGCAGCGCGTTGGGCAGAACGATGTCGTCGACATATTTGCCCCGGCCGGTCAGCAGGCGCGGGTCCTCGACCCGCCGGATGCCCTTGCCGATCCATTTCAGGTCCTGGCCCGGCTTTTCGCGCTGGCGACTGGGCGGGATGCGCGGGTCCATGGTCGTGGTCATGCCGCTTCCCCCTTACCGGCCCGCATCTGTTCGGCGGCCTGCTCGATCGAGTCGACGATGGTCTGATAGCCCGTGCAGCGACAGAGATTCCCGCCGATCGCCTCGACGATCTCTGCCCGGCTTGGATTCTCGTTCCGGCTCAACAGCTCACGCGCGGTCAGGACCATGGCGGGGGTGCAGAAGCCGCATTGCAAGCCATGGTTTTCCCAAAATGCCTGCTGGATGGGGTGTAGATCCGACGGTGTGCCGAGGCTTTCGATGGTCTCGATCTCGTCGCCGTCGCATTGCACGGCAAAGGCCAGGCAGGACAGGCCGGTCTTGCCGTTGATCAGCACCGCGCAGACACCGCAGGCGCCGTTCTCACAACCGACATGGGTGCCGGTCAGGCCGATCTCGTGGCGGATGAAGTCGCTAAGCAGCAGGCGCGGGTCGACCTCTCGCTCATAGCGGTGGCCGTTGACGGTGATCGCTACCGGCATCTTGGCCATGCCAGCCCTCCCCTTGTTTGCTGGATCAGCTCGTGCGCAATGCGGCCTGCTTCAGCACCCGTTCGCTCAGCGCCTGCACCAGGTCCAGCTTGTATTCAACATCGGCATGCATGTCTGCGTGCGGATCGACGGCACCCACAGCCGCGCTCGCGACGGCGGCGATGGTCGCATCATTCATCGGCTGGCCCTCGAGCGCCGCCTCGGCCGCCGCCACGCGCTTGATGGCCGGACCGGCGCCGACGAAGCCCAGCCGCACATTGCGACAAACGCCATCGACGATGGCAAAGCGACAGCCGGCGGCAACGATCGCGTAATCGCCCTTGAGCTGCGACACGACCTCAAAGGCCCAGCACTCGCCCTCGTTTTGGCGCGCGAAGCGGATTTCGGTCAGGATCTCGTCGGCCTGCGCCGCCGTGTGGAACGTATCGACGAAGAACTCCTCAGCCGCCACGCGCCGCTCTCCGCCGCCGCCGCGCAGGACCAACTCGGCGTCCAACAGCGAGGCCGCCAGCGGCATTTCCGAGGCCGGGTCGTTGTGACACAGATTGCCGCCGAGCGTGCCGCGATTGCGCACGGTGTGGTGCGCCACGTTCGCGTATGCCGCGCTGATCAGCGGGCAATGAGCGGCGACCTCCGCCGACTGCAGCACGGTGTTGTGGGTCGTCAGCGCACCGATGCTCAGCACGTCGCCGCCGACACGGATGTAGGAGAGGTCCGACAAACGGCCGATATCGACCAGGACCTTCGGTTCCGCCAGCCGCGTGTTCATCATGGCGATCAGGCTTTGGCCGCCCGCCAGCAGCCGAGCCTCGTCGCCATGCTGAGACAGCGCGCTAATCGCATCGTCAACCGACGTGGCGCGCACATACTCGAAGGCTGAAGGCTTCATCGAATTCCTCCCGTTCGAGCGCACTGGACGGCGTCTTCACGGCCGGGTCTTGCGCCCAGCCTTATTCTTATTGATCAACTATTCAATAAGGATGCCGGCGAGTCAAGATCAAACTGGTCGCACATCGGCCTGGTCGAGACTGCCGTGCAGAAAGGCGTGTACCAGGCGACCCACCAGCCGTTCGTGATCCAGATCGACGGCGGTGCGAAAGATGTACTTGCGCACCAGGTAGTAAATGATCGCGGAATGCAGTTGCCAGACCTGCTCCAGCTCCATGCGGTCGATGTCGCGGTCGGCGGCATCGCCCCGTTCGATCCTGACCTCGATCGCAATCTGGCGTAGCAGCTTTTCGACATGGGTGCGCACATAGCGCGCGGTGAGGTCGTTGCCCGCCAAGCCCGAGAACATGGCGATGCGTACCCAGACATAGTCGTCGATCGTGCGCAGATACGAGAGGTAGAACCGCCTTAGGCGGTCTTCTAGCGGCAGGGTGCGGTCGGCGATGACATCTTCCCAGTCCGGCCGCCAGCGCTGCAGGAACGTGCGCTCATAGACCCGCTCAACAAGTTGTTCCTTTGTCTTGAAGTAGCGGAAGATCAAGCCTTGAGAAATGCCCAGCCGTTCCGCCAAATCGCGCGTTTGGGCGCTGAAGCCATTGTCGGCGAAAAACCGAGTGGCCTCGTCAAGGATCATCTGCTCGCGTTCGTGGGACGGCAGGCGCCGCCGCCTAGGCCGCTCTTCCTCCGACCCGCGCACGCTGCTCAACCCTTGAACTCTGCTTTCCGACACAATGTGGACTCACCGTGCTCGCTATCATCCGGCTGGCGTTCGACGCCCAGCCACGCTAGGCATTATGGCCCAAGCGCCGCCAGCGGCCTATATCTTAATTGAGTCGTTGCTCAGCAACGGCTAGAGTGCTCAAAAAGGTCCGGCGCCTTATCAGGGAGGAGAAGGCATGGCAGCCAAAGGCAAGGTGATCATTACCTGCGCGGTCACGGGCGCGATCCACACGCCCAGCATGTCGCCCCATCTTCCGGTCACACCCGACGAGATCGTCGAGGATTCGTTGAAGGCGGTGGAGGCCGGTGCGGCGGTGCTGCATCTGCACGCGCGCGACCCGGAAACCGGCAGGCCCGATCAGACGCCCCAGGCGTTCCAGCGCTTCCTGCCCCGGCTCAAGCAAAGCACCGACGCGGTGATCAATCTCACCACTGGCGGCAGCCCGTTCATGAAGGTCGAGGAACGCGTCCTGCCGGCGGCGACCTTCAAGCCAGAGGTGGCGTCGCTGAACATGGGCTCGATCAATTTCGGCCTGTACCCGATGCTGAACCGCTACAAGGACTTCAAGTTCGATTGGGAGCGCAAGCATCTGGAGGCCACGAAAGACCTGGTCTTCCGAAACTCGTTTAAAGATATCGAATACATTCTGACCACGTGCGCCGAGAACGGCACACGGTTCGAGTTCGAATGTTACGACATCGCCCATCTCTATAATCTCAGCCACTTCTTGGATCGCGGCCTGGTGAAGCCTCCGCTGTTCGTCCAGTCGGTCTTTGGCATTCTGGGGGGCATCGGCACCCATCCGGAGGACGTCGCCCACATGAAGCGGACGGCCGACCGCCTGTTCGGCGACAGCTATCGCTGGTCCGTCTTAGGCGCCGGCGCGGCGCAGCTGCGCATCGGTGCCATGGCCATCGCCATGGGCGGCAATATGCGGGTCGGGCTGGAGGACTCGC
>JBCBSH010000019.1:0-34041 GCA_039819285.1 Pseudomonadota bacterium | reverse complement strand
CCAACATCGCGCTGATGAAGAACAACGCCGTGCTGGCCGCCCGCATCGCCACGTCGCTGTGCCGGCTTCAGGCGGCCTAGATCCGCCCGACGACCACTCCGGCCCGTAATTTACCGGCCGCCAACGGGAGCGGCGGTTCAGTTGCCTAACAGACCCCGCCCGAGCCCTTCCAGCAATTGCTGCGGGCTGCCGCCCCCGCCATCCTGACCACCCGCACCCGGCAGTAGCTGATCCAGCGAGGGCACGCCGCCTTCGCCCGAAAGGCCGCGCAAGGCGTCGATCGCCCCTTGCGGGTTTTCGATCAGGCTCTCGATCGTCGCCGGGTTGATTTCAAGCCGGTATTGCGGGTTGTCGAAGCTGCCGGTCACGCGGATCGGGATCGCAAGGCCGTCCTGGACCTGTCCGCCCTGCCCTTCCAGGGTCGCGACCAGGGTCGGCACGAACAGGAAATCGAGCTGGCTTGACGGCAGGCTGGCGGTGCCCTCGCCCGTCATCCGGAAGATCGGCGCCAGCATCACCAAATCGTTAGTCGAGGCCAAGCCGTTGGTAATGGTCGTCGTGGTGCTGAGTTCGGCGAAGTCGGTCGACAACGTCTCCAACATCCCCGGATTGCTCAAGGCCTGCACCGGGTCGCGCAAAACGCCGGCGATGTTGATGCCGTTGATCGAGCCGTCGCGGAACATGAAACTGCCATTGCCGCCCAAGCTCGACAGGATTGCCGACCGTGTTTCCCCCGCTCCCGTCAAGGCCAGGTCAATGCTGGCCGTGCCCGACAGCCAGTCCGTGTCGGCGAATGTGCTGAGGAATGGCCGCGCCGCAACACCGGCGACGGCGACATTGAGCCCAATGCTGCGGTCGGCAGCGTTGGCTGAAAAGCTGCCGCCGATGCTGCCATCGTTGACGGCCGTATCGGCGATGACCAGAGCGAGTGCGCCATTGTCGATCGTCAGATCGATCGAGGTTGGTCCCGTAACCACGCCGGAATAGGCCAGCGCCTCGGCCGAAACGTCCAGGTCAACCGCGACCTCGTTCAGCACGTCGTAGCGGGACGTCGGGGCACCACCTACATCACCACCCGAGGCTGCGCCGGAACCGCCAGCGGACGAGGCGCCGCCGCCACCTCCGCTGTCGCCACCACCACCGCCGCCCGCACTAAGCGCATCGATATCGACGCGGCCGAGGGCGACGGAGCCATTCAGGGTCGGTATCGGCTCACCGGCCATCGTCAGGTTTGCCGTACCGGTCAGATCGTCGGCAGAGAAGGACAGGTCGGACATCGTCAGCGTCTGGCCCTGGGCGTTGATCGTGCCATTGGCACTCACCCGATCGACCGGCATGTCGCCTGCCGGCATCCCCAGCCAGGCCATCAGACCGGACAGAGACGGGACATTGATGTCGACGGTGCCCGACACCGCCTGCCCGACGGCATCGGCCTGGCCGTCGAAGGAGAACGTCGCTTGGTCGGCCGTCACCGTGAAGCGCGCCGGAACCGCGCCTTCGGTCGCCGCCTCAACGCTGCCGATCGAGCCATCGACGCTGACCGCACGGCCGTTTAGTACGGCATCAAGCGTAAGGTCGGTGCCCGCATCGCGCCCCGCCATTGAGAAAGAGGCATTGAGCTGCTCCAGTTCCGCTGTGCCGCCGTCGGGTCGGCTGGCATGGACCAGCCCGTCACGCACGGTAACGCTGATCGTCCCATCCACGGTCTGCTGCAGCGCCTGGGCATCATCGCCCTCCGCGGTGATATCGATTTCCGCGTCGACCAGGCCGCCGATCCGCTGCACCGCATCTGTCCCCGTGGTTGGCAACACCGCCAGGTCAAAGCCACTGGCCTGCAGTTGGGCCGTGACCTGCTGTGGCGGGCCGGGGGCGAAGCTGGCCGAGCCGGTAACGGTGGCGTCGTCGATCGCCAAGTTGATGTTGTCGACCTGAAAGCCGCTGGGATCGCCTGCCAGGTCGGCCGTCAGGCTCAAGGTTTCGAACGGTGGCCGCTCGTCCGCCGGCATCGACAGAAAGTCGGCCACAGCCGCGATCGACGGGACTTGCACGTCGACCGTGCCGACAAAGCCGCCGCCGGATTGGCTGCCGTCGATTTGGGCAGTGGCAACCGGCGACTGGAAATCCACCGCGAGGCTGCCCTGGCCACTCATCAGGTTGGCGATCTGGTCGGCATGGACGGAAAGATCGACCTGCTGGCCGTTGACCGTGGCACCGCCTTCCAGATCGATCGCACCCTCTTGCGTCAAGCTGCCGGTCAGGCTTCCATCCGCGACGGCGATGTCCGGCTCTTCAGCTGGCAGCCGCCGAAATGTGACGCTGACGCCCGACACGTCGATCGAGTCGATCGCTGCGCCGAAACCGCCGTCGCCAACGGCTTCGTCGTCATCCGGTGCCACGTCGCGGTCATCCCCCGGCTGTGCTGGCGCGCCCTGAAACGCCCAATTCACGGAGCCGTCTTCGGCCTCCTCAAGCGCGACCGTCAGGTTGCTGACGACCACGCTCTCGACCACCACATTGCCGGAAATCAGCGGCCACAGGGCGACATCCGCGTCGACCGAGCCCAAAGTGAGGAACTCGCTCGCCTGGCCGTCCGGCACGTTGGCGATCGCCAGACCCTCGATTTGGGCCGATGGCGAGGGCAGCAGGCGCCAGGAAACCGAGTCGATTGTCGCCTCTCGGCCGGTTTCCCGCTCGATTGAGTCGACGATGCGGTCGGCGACCATCCCCCCGGTAAGCGGCGGAACGGCAAAAAGCGCGACGATCAGCAGCACGACGAGACCGCCGATAATCCAAAGCAACCATCGAAGCATTGTTCCGTTTCCTCCTGACCGACCGAGACCAAGGCCTGTACGCGCAAATTGCGCTGATCTGATGACGCGTGCTTATCAGATTCGCGCTTCGTTTGGATGAGGGATCTGTGTCCGCCGACCCATGCAGCCGGCTTCGGTCCGATCCAACGCTTGATTTATGCAGATATTTTAAGCTTAAAATATCTTCGGGAGGATCGAGACAGGTCTTGGCATCAATCAGTTCCGATCGCGCAGGCAACCCGTCATTTGAGGGTCGTCACGTCGTCGTCACCGGCGCCGGCCGGGGCATCGGCGCCGCTATCGCGGACAGGCTGGCGGCTGGCGGCGCCACGTTGTCGCTGACCGGTCGTGGTCGCGAGGCGATCGAACGGCGTGCGGAAGCGCTACCGGACGCGATTGCCGTGCCGATGGATGTCACCAATCCGGCGTCTGTTGAAGAGGGCTTCATGGCGATTGTCAAACGCCAAGGGCCGGTCGACATTCTGGTAAACAACGCTGGCGCGGCCGAAAGCGCCCGCTTCGTCGACAGTGACGACGCGCTTTGGCAACGCATGCTGGCCGTGAACCTGCACGGACCCCGCGCCTGTATAGGCGCGGTCCTGCCCGGCATGCTCGATCGCGGCTGGGGGCGCATCGTTACCGTCGCGTCGACCGCCGGTCTGAAAGGCTACGCCTACACAACGGCCTATTGCGCGGCCAAACACGCGGTCGTCGGCCTGACCCGTGCTTTGGCGCTGGAAATGGCGCGCACGGGCGTGACGGTCAATGCAGTCTGCCCCGGCTTCACCGATACCGATCTGGTCTCCGACAGCATCGCCGAGATCGAGCGCAAGACCGGGCGCACCAAGGAGCAGGCGCTGAAGGAACTGACCCGTTTCAACCCGCAAGGCCGCCTGATCGACCCCACAGAGATCGCGGCGGCCGTTGCCTATCTGTGCAGCAACGAGGCCGCCGGCATGACAGGCCAGGCGCTGGCGATCGCGGGCGGCGAGGTGATGTCGTGACCGCCGATTTGAAGCCTCAACCGGCCGCATCCGGTGCGGCCGAGGTCCGGCTGTGGCTGCGCCTGCTGGCCTGCACCAACGAGATCGAGGGCGAGCTGCGCCGTCGGCTGCGCCAGAGCTTCGACGTCACCCTGCCCCGCTTCGACTTCATGGCCCAGCTTGACCGCGCGCCCGAGGGGCTGACCATGGGCCAGATCAGTCGCAGCATGATGGTGACAAACGGCAACGTAACGGGCATTGCCGAACGGCTGGCGGCGGAAGGCCTGATCGAACGGCGCACCAGCCCGGACGACAAGCGAACGGTGCGCGTCACCTTGACCGAGGCCGGACGGCGCGCCTTTGCCGGCATCGCGGCCGTCCACCACGACTGGGTCGCCGACCTGTTCGACGGGCTGGGCGATGACGAGCGCGATCAGCTCGCCAACCTGCTGGCGCGGTTGAAGACATCGGTCACCAAGCACACGGAGGATCGGCCGGCATGACCCCATCGACCTATGTCGCCAAGCATTTCGATTGGACCGTCGATGACAGGACCGGCAAGATCGGCACGATCACCCTGAACCGGCCGGAGCGGAAGAACCCGCTGACATTCGAGAGCTATGCGGAGTTGCGCGACCTGTTCAAGGCGCTGCGCACCGACGAAACGCTGAAGGCAATCGTCATCACCGGCGCCGGCGGCAATTTCTGCTCCGGCGGCGACGTGCACGAGATCATTGGGCCGCTGACCCGCATGGACATGCCGGACCTGCTGGCCTTCACCCGCATGACCGGCGATCTCGTCAAGGCCATGCGCGCCTGCCCGCAGCCGATCATCGCGGCCGTCGAGGGCGTGTGCGCCGGCGCCGGCGCGATCCTGGCCATGGCGTCGGACTTACGGTTCGGCACGGCGGAGACAAAAACCGCCTTCCTGTTCACCCGCGTCGGCCTTGCTGGCTGTGACATGGGTGCCTGCGCCATGCTGCCCCGGATCATCGGCCAGGGTCGCGCGGCGGAACTGCTCTACACGGGACGCAGCATGAGCGGCGAGGAAGGCGAGCGCTGGGGCTTCTTCAATCGCCTGGTCGCCGCTGGAGAAACGCTCGCGGCCGCGACCGAGCAGGCGGCAAGGCTGGCCAACGGCCCGACCTTCGCCCACGGCATGACCAAGACCATGCTGCACCAGGAATGGTCCATGGGTCTGGACGAGGCGATCGAGGCCGAGGCGCAGGCTCAAGCGATCTGCATGCAAACGCAGGATTTTCTTCGCGCTTACAAGGCCTTCTCGGAAAAATCCAAACCCGTTTTCGAGGGCAACTGATGACCGATCTCAGCTTCCTCGACTGGCCCTTCTTCGACGATCGCCATCGGGATATCGCCGATCGCCTGGACGCTTGGGCCAGCCAGTCACTGACCGACACCGATCATGGCGACGTCGACGCGGCCTGCCGGGATCTCGTCCGACGGCTTGGCCATGACGGGCTGCTCAATGCCTGCGTGGCGCCGACGCCGACCGACCGGCTGGACGTGCGCACCCTGTGCCTGACGCGGGAGACCTTGGCCCGGTATGACGGTCTGGCCGACTTCGCCTTTGCCATGCAGGGGCTGGGCGCCGGCCCCGTCAGCCTGTTCGGCAGTGCAGAACAGCGTGAGGCCTGGCTGCCCAAGGTGGCCGCAGGCCAGGCCATTGCCGCCTTCGCCCTGTCGGAGCCGGAGGCAGGGTCGGATGTCGCGGCCTTGGCGACAACCGCCCGGCGCGACGGCAACCATTTCGTGCTGAACGGCACCAAGACCTGGATTTCCAACGGCGGCATCGCCGATTTCTACATCCTGTTTGCCCGCACCGGCGAGGCGCGGGGCGCGCGCGGCCTGTCCGCCTTTGTGGTCCCCGCCGATGCGCCGGGCCTTGAGATCGCCGAACGCATCGAGGTGATCGCCCCTCACCCGTTGGCCACCTTGGCGCTCCGGGACTGCCGCCTGCCGGCGGATGCGCTGATCGGCCAGGGCGGCGACGGGTTCAAGATCGCCATGGCGACGCTGGACGTGTTCCGCTCCACGGTCGGCGCGGCCGCTCTCGGCTTCGCCCGACGCGCGCTCGACGAGACCCTGGCCCACACCAGCACGCGCCACCTGTTCGGCGCGCCCCTGGCCGACCTGCAGATGAGCCAGGCGCGGCTGGCCGACATGGCCACCCAGGTCGATGCCAGCGCCCTGCTGGTCTACCGCGCGGCGTGGACCAAGGACCAGGGCGCGGCCCGGGTCACTCGAGAAGCCGCCATGGCCAAGATGCACGCCACCGAGGCGGCCCAACAGGTGATCGACAGTGCCGTGCAGCTTCATGGCGGCCTGGGCGTGACCAGCGGCCAGATGGTCGAGCGGCTGTACCGCGAGATCCGCGCGCTGCGCATCTATGAAGGTGCCACGGAGATTCAGAAGTTGGTGATCGCGCGCCAGACCCTGGCGGATTTTCAGGCCAGCCGGGGAGCATCGCCGTGACCGAAGCGTCGTTCGACAGCTTTGCTCGCGATCATCTGCCGCCGCGCGATCAATGGCCGGACCTGATCCAGGGCTCGGATACGACCTATCCGGCCCGGCTGAACGCTGCCGTCGAGTTCGTCGACAAATGGGCTAAGCAGGACCCCGACCGTCCAGCCGTTCGCTGGCCCGATGGCCTTTGGACGTACGGCGACTTAGCCAGAAAAATCAATCGCATCGCCAACGTTCTGACCCAGAAGCTGGGCCTGATCCCCGGCAACCGCGTACTGCTGCGGGCGGCCAACAACCCGATGATGGTCGCTTGCTATTTCGCGGTCTTGAAAGCCGGCGGCATCCCGGTCGGCACCATGCCGCTGCTGCGCTCGCGTGAGTTGGAGACCATTGCGGCCAAGGCACAGATCCGTTTGGCGCTGTGCGACGGGGACCTGACGGACGAATTGCAAGACGCCCTAGAGCGCGGCACGGCGCTGGAGCGGATCGTGGCGTTCTCCGGCGATGGTGCGGAGGACCAGGAACTCGAGCGCGCGATGGCCGAGGTATCGGACAGCTTCCAAGCCGCCGACACGGCCGCCGACGATGTCGCCCTGATCGCGTTCACCTCCGGTTCGACAGGCAAGCCCAAGGCGACGATGCATTTTCATCGCGACCTCCTGGCGGTTTGCGACACGTTTTCCAAGCACATCCTGAAGCCGCAACCGGACGACATCTTCTGCGGCAGCCCGCCGCTGGCCTTCACCTTCGGCCTTGGCGGGCTGGTGCTGTTCCCCTTCCGGGTCGGTGCCTCGACCTTCCTGATGGAAAAGCCGTCGCCGCCGCTTCTTGGCGAGGCGATCGGGCGGCACCAGCCGACCGTCTGCTTCACGGCGCCCACCGGCTATCGCGTGCTGGCCCAAATGGTTCAGGACGGCGCCGTCGATCTCGCCAGCCTGCGCAAATGCGTTTCAGCCGGCGAGACGCTGCCGGCGGCGACCTTCGACGCCTTCAAACAAGCGACCGGCCTGTCGATCATCGACGGCATCGGCGCCACGGAAATGCTGCACATCTTCATCTCGGCCGCCGGAGGCGACGTCCGGCCGGGCGCCACCGGCAAGCCGGTACCCGGCTACGACGCAAGGGTGGTCGATGACGACATGAACGAGCTACCTGCAGGAACTGTGGGCAGTCTGGCAGTGCGCGGGCCGACCGGCTGCCGCTACCTGGCAGATGAACGACAGCGCAATTATGTTAGACAAGGCTGGAACTTAACCGGCGATGCTTATGTTATGGATGAAGAAGGCTATTTCTGGTTCCAGGCCCGAGCTGACGACATGATCGTATCCTCCGGCTACAATATCGGCGGGCCGGAGGTCGAGGACGCCCTGCTCGCCCACCCTGACGTTGCGGACTGTGCCGTGATCGGCGCACCCGACGAGCAGCGTGGGCAGATCATCAAGGCGTTCGTCATTTTGGCCGCCGGTGTCACAGGCGATGAGGCCAAGATCAAGGCCTTGCAGGATTTCGTTAAGGGCGAGATCGCGCCGTACAAATATCCGCGCGCGATCGAGTTCGTCAGCGCGCTGCCGCGCACCGAGACCGGCAAGGTCCAGCGCTTCAAGCTGCGCCAGCAGGAGGATGCGTGATGGCTCACCGCGTATTGCAACCCGCCGATTGGGCCAAGCCCAAGGGCTATGCCAACGGTATCGAAGCGACTGGCCGGCAGATCTTCGTCGGCGGCCAGATCGGCTGGGATGCCAACCAGCGCTTTGTCGCCGATGATTTCGTCGGCCAGGCGCGCCAGGCGATGGCCAACATCGTCGCCGTGCTGGCCGAGGCCGAGGCGGGCCCGGAGCATATCGTGCGGCTGACCTGGTATGTCGTCGACATGGATGAGTACAACGCCTGCCAACGCGACCTCGGCCGCGCCTACCGCGACGTCATCGGCCCGAACTATCCGGCGATGGCGCTGATCCAGGTGGTCCGGCTGGCCGAACCGAAGGCGCGTGTGGAGGTCGAAGCGACGGCGGTGGTCTAGACCGTGTACTCACAGATGGACAAACCTGCCTTCCAGCCACTTGCCGGCCTTGTGTGCCCGGCTGATGATGCCGCTGTTGCGGGGCAATACGGATTCCCTGCGACTACTGCTCTTGTCCCAATTGCGATGTGAAGGACACAGATGTCCAGTCATTGGCGTCGAAGGTCACATGATTACGCCGTTGGCCAGAGCTCGGTAAAGTAGCGCGCCAAAACCTGGCGGCAGGAGCATTGCCGGTCAGCCACGCTATTTCCCAATCTCCGCTGTGGTTTTCCAGGATTGAACGGAGCGCCACACTGCCTAAGCCTCGTCTTTGGTAAGGCCGAAGTACGCAAAACTCAGCCATAAACCAGCAGGGGCTTCTTTCTCTTATCGGGCAATGGCTTATGACAAGCGCAAAACCAACAATCTCTCCGTTGAGGTAGAAGAGATAGGGGTGCTCCCAAAATCGGTCGAGCATGTCATAGTCGTAAAGGCCAAGAGAATTGACCGGGAAGACTGACTGCGCGGCCATGTCATAGAGATAAAACTGGATCAGGTTGCCGAAGACGGGTTTGTAGGACGCGTCGACCGCAACCACGTTGAAGTCATCGATATCGCGGCTCTTCGGCACGGATTCCCTCTAAGAGAAGAACCCTGTCAGACTAGGCCGGAGACACTCTCGGAGCAATATGCGCCCCTTTGAGATGGCCAGTTCGTGGACAGCAGAGTTGTGTTGTAGCGGGAATCGGACTTTGAGCGGTTCCTAGACCGGATCAAGAACTGCCGCCGGGTTGCCACGCGGTCATCAGGCTGGCGGCCATCCGCCCTGTTTGGGCGTCAAGGCTGCCAGGTTCTAAACAGCCCCCAACATCTCCTTCTCGCGCTCCAGCAAACGCAGATACTGCTCGCGCCCGGTGAGATAAGGGTTGGGCCACCATTGGGCCTCGTAGCCCTGGGCGCCGGCGGCGTGCAAGGTCCAGTACGGATCGGCCAGGTGCGGTCGGGCCAACGCCACCAGGTCGGCGCGGCCCGCGGCCAGGATTGAGTTGGCGTGGTCGCATTCGAAGATGTTGCCGACCGCCATCGTGGCCAAGCCCGCCTCGTTGCGAATGCGGTCCGAATAGGGTGTCTGGAACATGCGGCCATAGACGGGCTTGGCCTCGATCGAGGTCTGGCCGGCCGAAACGTCGATCAGGTCGGCGCCGTGGCCGCTGAACGCCTTGGCGATGGCCACCGCGTCCTCGCCGTCGATGCCCTCCGGCACCCAGTCGGTTGCTGAGATGCGGACGGACAGCGGCCGATCCTCCGGCCACACCGCCCGCACGGCATCGAATACCTCAAGCGGGTAACACAGGCGGTTTTCCAGCGAGCCGCCATAGGCGTCCGTGCGCTTGTTGGTCAGCGGCGTAATGAAGGCGCTCAACAGATAGCCGTGGGCGCAGTGCAGTTCGGCCATGTCGAACCCGGCCTCGGCCCCGCGTTTGGCCGCCGCGACGAACTGGTCGCGCACCAGGTCCATCGCCGCCCGGTCCATCTCGACCGGGGTCTGGTTCTCCGGCGCCCACTTCACCGGCGACGGCGCCAGGATCGGCCAGTTGCCGCCGTCGAGCGGGACGTCATAGCCTTCCCAGCCGACCTTTGTTGACCCTTTCGGCCCGGAATGGCCGAGTTGCAGGCAGATCTTGGCCTGCGTGCTGCCATGCACGAAGTCGACGATGCGCTTCCATTCGGCCGCCTGCTCGTCGGTGTAGAGCCCGGCGCAGCCCGGCGTGATGCGGCCCTCCGGCGAGACGCAGGTCATCTCGGTGAAGATCAGGCCGGCGCCGCCGATCGCCCGGCTGCCGAGATGGACCATGTGGAAGTCGTTGGGCATGCCATCGCGGGCGCTGTAGGTCGCCATCGGGCTCACCACGACCCGGTTCACCGTCTCCATGCCGCGCAACCGGAACGGCTGGAACATGGGCGGGATGGCAATCTGCTGGGGCCGGCCGGTCATGTTCTCACCGAGCCAGCGCTCATACGCCTCCAGATAGGCCGGATCGCGCAGGCGCAGATTGTCGTGTCCGATGCGCTGGCTGCGGGTCAGCAGGGAATAGGTGAACTGTTCCGGCTCCAACGCATCGGCATAACGGTCGACATGTTCGAACCACTCGGTGGAGTTGCGGGCCGCCGACTGGATCTTCAACACCTCGATCCGGCGCTCGTCTTCGTAATCCGCCAAGGCCGCCTTTACGTTGTCGCCGTGCTTGTCGAACGATTCTGCAAGCGCGATCGCGTCTTCCAGCGCCAGCTTGGTACCCGAGCCGATGGAGAAGTGCGCAGAATGGGCCGCGTCGCCCATCAGCACGATGTTGTCCTTGACCCAGGTCTCGTTGATGACGCGCGGAAAGCTGATCCAGGCGGAAGAGCCGCGCAGATGCTTGGCGTTCGACATCAGCGGATGGCCGTCCAGCCAGGGGGCGAACAGCTTTTCGCAGAAGGCGATGCTCTCTTCCGCATCCGCCTCGGCCAGCCCTGCCGCCTGCCACGTCTCCTCGCGCGTCTCGACGATGAACGTCGAGGTCTCCTTGTCGAACCGATAGGCGTGGGCCTGGAACCAGCCCCATTCGGTTTTCACGAAGATGAAGGTGAAGGCCTCGAAGATCTTGTGGGTGCCCAGCCAGACGAACTTGTTCTTGCGCACCTCGATCTGCGGCTTGAAGGCGTCGGCGAACTGAGTGCGGATGCGCGAGTTGATGCCGTCCGAGGCGACGATCAGGTCGGCGTCAGCGAACTGGTCGAGCGCGCCGGGGTCAATCTCGATATCGAACACCAGCTTCACGCCAAGGGCCTCGGCCCGGGCCTGCAGGATGTTCAAAAGCCGCTTGCGTTCGATGCCACAAAAGCCGTGGCCGGTCGAGGTTATGGTTCGGCCCTTGAAGTGAACGTCGATATCGTCCCAGTCGGCGAAATTGTCGATGATCTCGGCCTGGGTTTCGTCGTCCCCACCGCGCAGATTCTGAAGCGTTTCGTCGGAAAACACCACGCCCCAGCCGAACGTGTCGTAAGGCCTGTTGCGCTCGTAAACCGTGATCTCGTGGGTCGGATCGGACTTTTTCATCAAGATGGCGAAATAGAGGCCCGCGGGGCCGCCGCCGATGCACACGATCTTCATGACCGAACTCTCTCCCTTTCCTGCACGAGATATTTTAAGCTTAAAATATCTCGCCGCCAAGCTTCGCCAAGTCCGGCGTTGGCATCGGGGGAACCTGGACCCTATAACTGGACCATATGACACTGAACGACCCGCGTGGATTCCTCGACGACCTGTTCAAGGCGGCCCTTTCGGCCGTCACCGCCGAAGGCAGCGTGCCGGCCAATCTGCCCTCGCCGCCCAAGGGGCGTACGGTTGTCGTCGGCGCAGGCAAGGCGGCCGCTGCAATGGCGCAGTCAGTTGAGCGACACTGGAACGGCCCCTTAGAGGGCCTGGTCGTCACCCGCGACGATCACGGCGTGCCCTGCGAGCGCATCGAAGTGGTCGAGGCCTCTCACCCGGTACCAGACGAGCGCGGCCAGGCGGCCGCCGGCCGCATCCTCGACCTGGCCCGGGGGCTGGGCGAGAACGACCTAGTGCTGTGCCTCATCTCCGGCGGCGGCTCGTCCCTGCTGGCCGTACCGGCGGCCGGCCTAAGCCTGGACGACAAGCGCGCCGTCAACCGCGCCTTGCTGCGGTCCGGCGCCTCGATCGACGAGATGAACACGGTGCGCAAGCATCTGTCTGCGGTGAAGGGAGGTCGATTGGCGGCAGCCGCCTATCCGGCACGCGTGGTGACGCTCGCGATCTCGGACGTGCCGGGCGACGACCCGTCAGTTATCGCGTCAGGGCCGACGGTGCCGGACCCGACCAGTTCGGCCGATGCGCGGGCCGTTCTGGACCGCTATGGTATCGAAGTGCCGCCGGCGGTAACGCGGCAACTGGCTGGTCCCGCCAGTGAAACACCCCCGGCCGACCATCCGGCGTTCGCCCGGGCCGAGTACCGAATGATCGCTACGCCCATGATGGCCTTATGCGCGGCCGCAGAGGCCGCCCGCCGCGATGGAGTCGAACCCATCATCCTGGGCGATGCCATCGAGAGCGAAGCGCGGGAGGCCGGCACCGTTCACGCCGGCATCGCGCTGAGCGTCAGGCAGCATGGGCAACCCCTGTCCGCGCCCGCCGTGATCCTTTCTGGCGGCGAGACCACAGTAACGGTGAAGGGCAACGGTCGGGGCGGCCGAAATGCCGAGTTTCTGCTGGGCCTAACCCTGGCGTTGAACGGAGCGGCCGGCATCACCGCGCTTGCCTGCGATACCGACGGCATTGACGGGTCTGAGGACAATGCTGGCGCGATCTGCGATCCCAACACCTTGCAGCGCGCCGCGAACGCCGGCCTCGACGTCCAAGGCTTGCAGGCCAACAACGACGCCTACGGCTTCTTCGCGGCTCTGGACGATCTTATCGTCACCGGCCCGACACGCACCAACGTCAACGATTTCCGCGCCATCCTGATCGAGGCCCCAAAGACATGAGCGACTACACCCTGTTCTATTTCCCCGGCAACGCCAACATCGCCGCCCATGTCGCGCTGGAGGAGGCCGGTGCCTCATATGAGCTCAGCTTCGTCGACCGCAAAAACGGCGCCCAGCACGACCCCGGCTATCTGGCGCTGAACCCCAACGCCCGCGTGCCGACCCTGATCGACCATACGCTGGACGATCTGGTGATCTTCGAATCCGCCGCGATTTGCCTGCATATCAACGACCGGCATCCCGACGCCGGGCTGCTGCCGCCTGTCGGCACGCCGGAACGCGCCCGGGCCCTACAATGGTTGATCTGGCTGACAAACACGCTGCAGGCCGAGTTCCATGTCTATCACTACCCGATGCACCACGTAGCCGACGAAGCCGCGACCGACGCGGCGCGTGACAAGGCCAATGAGCGTCTTGACTCTCAGTTTTCCATCGTCGCGAACAGGCTGGAGCAAACCGGCGCCTATCTGGCCGGCGACGACTACAGCATCGCCGACGCTTATCTCACCATGCTGTGCCGATGGGGAGGGCGCCTCGCGAAACCGCCGCGCTCCTATCCGTCGCTCAACCGCTTGATCGACACGGTCCTCGCCAGGCCCGCCGTCGATCGGGCTTATCAGACCGAAGGGGTGAAGCTGCCCTACGTGGCGTGAGCCCCGCTTTTCTTTCGTATGCCAAACAGGAGTTTTCGATGACCGGAACCGTTGCCGCCCGCCTTGCCGAAAAGGGTATTGTCCTGCCCGAGGCCGTAACGCCCGTCGCCGCCTATGTGCCGTGGGTAATCACCGGCAACCTGCTGTTCATCTCCGGCCAGGTGCCGTTCAAGGACGGTACTCTTAGCCATACAGGCCATCTCGGCGGCAACGTCAGCGTCGACGAGGGCTATGACTGCGCGCGGGTCTGCGCGCTGAACATTCTGGCCCAGGTGAACGACGCCTTGAATGGCGACCTGGACCGGGTCAGCCGGGTTGTGAAGCTAACGGGCTTTGTCGCCTGCACGCCGGACTTCGGCGACCAGCCCAAGGTGATCAACGGCGCCTCCGACCTGATGGCCGAGGCGTTCGGCGACAACGGTCGCCACGCGCGGGCCGCGGTGGGCGTGCCGGCCCTGCCGCTGAACAGCGCGGTCGAGGTCGAGGCGATCTTCGAGTTGGGCTGACTTGCCGGGCGGCGCCTTGCCGGATCGCCGGAGACGCCCATCTTGTTGTCTCTGCCCACTGAGATGCCGGAACGTTTTGCATGGCTGACGGCGACGCGCCGCTGACACTGACGCTGGAAAAAGACATCGACGCCGTGCCGGCGGCGGACTGGGACCGCTGCGCCGGCGACGACAACCCGTTTGTCAGCCATGCGTTTCTGTCCGTTTTAGAGGAGTCCGGATCGGTGAAGGCCGAAACCGGTTGGCTGCCCCAGCATCTGGTGCTGCGCGACCCTGCCGGGCAGGTCGTCGGCTGCGTGCCGCTTTATCTGAAGGGGCATTCCTACGGCGAGTACATTTTCGACCATGGCTGGGCCGACGCGTTTGAGCGCGCCGGCGGCCGCTATTATCCCAAACTGCTGTCGGCCATCCCGTTCACACCGGCTACCGGCCCGCGCCTGCTTGTTGCCGACACGCCGGACGCCTCGTTCCACAGGCGTGCCTTGATCCAAGCGCTGAGCCAAGTGGTCGAGCAAACCGGTGTCAGCACCCTGCATGTCAACTTTCCGACCGAGGACGAATGGAAGGCCTTCGGCGCGGCCGGCTGGCTGCAACGGTACGGCCAGCAGTATCACTGGGTTAATGACGGCTACGGGACGTTCGACGATTTCCTAAACGCGCTTAGTTCCCGCAAGCGGAAGAACATTCGTAAAGAACGCCAGCGCGTCCGCGATGCCGGGGTGGAACTGATCGCGCTGCAGGGCGACGATCTCAACGAGGACCATTGGGACGCCTTCTTCCACTTCTACATGGACACCGGCAGCCGCAAATGGGGTCAGCCCTATCTGACCCGTGCGTTCTTCTCCCTGCTCGGCGAGAAGCTGGCAGACCGGGTCGTGCTGATCATGGCCCGCCATGACGGCGATTGGATCGCCGGTGCGCTAAACCTGGTCGGCAGCGACGCCATTTATGGCCGCAATTGGGGCTGCAACAGCCATTTCCGCTTCTTGCATTTCGAGGCCTGCTATTACCAGGCCATCGACTACGCCATCGCCCACGGCCTGAAGACCGTCGAGGCCGGTGCGCAGGGCGAACACAAGGTCCAGCGCGGCTATCTGCCGACGCGCACCTACTCCGCCCATTGGATCGCCGACCCCAACTTCCGGGCCGCCATCGCCAACTTCCTGGAACGCGAGGGCCAGATGGTCGACTGGGAGATTGCCGCCCTGTCGGAGGCAACACCGTTCCGACGGACGGATGGTGAGCCCACCAACCGCTGCTGATCGCCCACCCCTTCACGGACTCTTGGTGCTTTGCTTTCGCGTGCCCAAGCCGTAAGACCTAAGGCATAGAAATTGTGTCGTCCTCGATGGACGGTGCGGAGCCACGCGACCGTGCGGAGGTGGTAGATGTGTGGTATTGCCGGCCTGTGGCGCCTGCCCGGGCCTGATCCGCTGGATCGTGGACGGATCCAGCGCATGGCCCTCACGCTGATCCCCCGTGGGCCCGATGATTTCGGCTTCCTTCTCGCCGATACGGTCCATGGCGAAGCGTCGGCCGGACAGAACCTCGACGGCGACTTCGTGCCGGATCTGCTGTTGGCCAGCCGGCGCCTGTCCATACTGGATCTGTCCGTCGCGGGGCGCCAGCCGATCGCGAACGAGACAGACGACATCTTCGTCGTCTTCAACGGCGCCATCCACAATTACGTGGAACTGCGGCAAGAGCTTGAGGGGTTCGGGCACGTCTTTCGTTCCCACACAGACACAGAGGTCATTGTTCACGCCTACGAACAATGGGGGCCTGACTGCGCCAACCGGTTCAACGGCATGTGGGCGTACGCGATCTGGGACCAGAAGAACCAACGCCTGGTCTGCTCGCGCGACCGGTTCGGTATCAAGCCGCTGGTCATTGCCCGCCATGGCGGCGCGTTTCTCTTCGGTTCAGAGGCCAAGGCCCTGCTGGCGGCGGGCGTTCCGGCCGAGCCAAATCCGCGCTTTCTCAGCCATCAGCTTTCATACAGTTTCTTCGTTCCGGGCGACGAGACGCCGTTTGCGCATATCGGTCAGGTTCCCGCCGGCCATAATCTGATCGTGACGCCAGGTGGCGAACGGTTGTCGCGCTACTGGTCCTACACGGACCGGTCGGAGGCTTACGACTACGGCGACCCAGTCGCCTGCTTTCAAGAGTTGCTTGACGATGCGGTGCGGCTGCGCCTGCGGTCCGACGTACCGTTGGCTGCGTTGCTAAGCGGGGGCATTGATTCGTCTGCGGTGACCGTCAAGGCCGCCAACCATCAAGATCGGTTCGAGGCTTTCATCTCCGCGTTTCCAGGGTACGTCAAGGACGAGCAACACCATGCGGAACGGGTCGCGCGCAGCCGCGATATCCCGCTGAATGTCATTCACTATGATGCCAAGGATCTGCGGCAAGACATCGACTCCGTAACCTGGGCGATGGACATGCCGCCAGCCATCGGACAGATCCCCGCCCGCTGGCGCCTTCTTCAAGCCGTGTCGCGAAAGGCACGGATCGTTCTGGAGGGCCAAGGCGCCGACGAGCTGTTGGGAGGATATCCCAGCCGGTATTTGAAACCCTATGTGCAGAGCGAGTTGGCCAGCCTCCGGCCCTGGAACCTCATTCCAAGTCTGCCGCGTATGGTCGCGGCGCACCACCGACGCAAGCGCCCCTGGTTGGGCCGCGCCAGGCGCCGGCGGGCAAGGCGGCAAGCCTTTGTTCCCGAGACCCTGTTTTCGCCAGACCTGAGAGACTTGATCCAAAAGGCGGGCCGCGAAACCGCAGAGCCGGCGCCAGCCCTGTCAAGCAAGCTGCATGAAAAGCTCTGGCGCGATCACGCGTTCGACTGGCTGCCGCATCTGCTGCATTACGGGGACGCCGTCAGCATGGCCCATTCGGTGGAATCGCGTATGCCGTTCCTCGATCACCGCCTGGTCGAGTTCGCGTTTGGCCTGCCGTTTGACCAGATCATCCGCGGTGCGGAAACCAAACACATCCTGCGCCAAGCCGTGGCGGAGGAGTTGCCTTCGCAGATCGTGCAGCGCCGGGACAAGATCGGCTACGAAACGCCCACCGAACGCTGGATTCGCGAGCGAATGGACAGTGACTTTCTGCCCCTGCTCACCTCGGCACGCGTGCGCGAGCGCGGCATCTTTGATCAGCGCATGCTCGACCAGTGCCTGCGACGGGCGGCCACGGACCCCTCGTGCGCCCACCTGACATTTCTGTGCAGTGGGATGGAGTCCTGGTTCAGGCTCTGCGTCGACGGCGAAGGTCTGGCGAACTTGCCCTTCGCGGCCGAAACGCGGCTGCCGCCAACAGCCAACGGCTTGAGCGTTTCCGACCCTGCGGTCGCCGCCGCTACAACAGTCTGAGTTCGCCGCCTACTGGGATTTCCGGGGCCGTCACGTTGGTCGTAATGACGAGGTCGAAGCCGCTGTCCGACTGTTGCCATTGCCCGGCCACCAACGGGGTCTTGGTGACGTTCGGCACCGGATCGTCGCGCCAGTCGACCGGTCCGACGATGGTCGCCAGATCCGTGGTCTGGATTGCCTCCAGGTTTGCGCTGGGGTCGTCCAGATCTGCCGATCGCGACACGACGTTGGCGACGACTTCGAACAGGGCATGTTTGAAGCCGATCGGCTGGGTCCATGGGCGGCCGGACTCGGCCATGTAGCCGTCGGCCAGCTCGCGCGCCGACTGGCCGGTCAGGCTCGAGGAGAACGGGTGGTTGGGCGTCCACCAGATTTCCGTCGTTAGATCGTTGCCCCGGCTGCCCAGGGAATCGATGACCGACGGGAACAGCAAGGCCTTGCCGATGGTCACGATCTTGGGCTGGAAGCCCTGCTGGGCCGACTGGGCCCAAAAGGTGGCGAAGTCGGGCGGGATCATGTTGCCCGTGACGATGTCGACATTGCCATCCTTGAAGGCCGAAATCTGGGCGGTGAAGTCCTCCGACAAAGGCTGATAGCGGCCGGGATCGACCAGGTCGAACCCGTTCGCGGCCAGCACAGGCGGGAAGCCCAGCTCGGCGTCGCCCCAAGCGTTGCCATCCGCGTCGTTGGGGAACAGGCCGCCAACGCGCGGGGCGACATCGTCCTGCTGCCACATGGCCAGGAAGGCCGCGATCACATCCTCCAGGCCCCAGAAGAAGTGGTAGGTCCAGTCGAAACCGACTGCCGGATCGCCGCTTCGGCCAAAGAAATAGGGCTGCCAAGGGCAGTCCGTGGTGATGCAGGGCACCTCGTTGATCTCGGCCTGGTCGGCCACGGGGTTGGTCGTGTCAGGGGTGGAGGCGGCGACGATGATGTCCACCTCGTCGGACAGGATCAGTTCCGCCGCCACCTCGGCCGCACGGTTCGGGTTCGACTGGCTGTCCATCGAGATGATCTCGATCTGGACCGTCCGGCCATTATTGTCGATGCCGACGTCGAACAGGGGTTGAACCTGGCTCAGAATGTAGGGATCGGCTTCGGCGAAACCGGCCAGCGGCCCGGTTTGCGGGCTGACATGGCCAACCCGGACCACCGGGTTCTGTGCATAGGCGCGCGTATGGCGCAGGATCGCCGGCGCGGCGATCGCGGCCGCCGACGCACCGAGAAAAGTGCGGCGGCGAAGCGCCGGGGTCGTCAGCTTGCTCTTGTCATTCGCGGTCATGATTTCCTCCCATTTTCAGGTTCATTGCCTGTTTGTGGCGCGTCCAATGCGTCGCTCATGGCCCGGAGATGCCGAGTAACGCGCTGGCGCAGCGCGTCTGACTGCTCCGCCGTCCAAGCGCGAAAGCCGTGGCCGGTCTTCATGCCAAGCCGGCCCTCGGCGACGATTTCGCGATGGATCGGCAAGGGCCCGGGCGTCCGGTCGAGTGCCGGCAGCACATGGTTATGGATGTCCAGCGTCAGGTCGGTGCCCACCAGGTCGGCATTTTCCAGCGGACCCAGAACCGCCAGGCGGCGGCCGAAGCTTGCTTTCACGACAGTATCAACGGTCTCGGCATCACAGACCCCCTCGCCGACCAACGCGATTGCTTCGCGCCACAGCGCATGCTGCAGCCGGTTGCCGACAAACCCCGCGATGTCCTTTTTGACGTGGACCGGCGTTTTGCCCACCGACGTCAGCAGGGCCATCATGCGCGCGATGGCCTCGTCGGACGTGCCATCGGCCTGTACGACCTCGACCAGAGGGACCAGGAAGGGTGGGTTCCACCAGTGCGTACCGACGACCCGGTTCTTGGACTCAACCCGTTCCGCAATCTGGCCGATCGGGATGACCGAGGTATTGCTGGCCAGAAGCGCGTCCGGCCGGGCCGACCGCTCCAGATCGGCGAAGATCGACTGCTTTAGGGCAAGTTTTTCCGGCGCGGCCTCGAACACGATATCGGCCATCCCGACCGCTTCGGAGAGGTCGGGATGGCCGGAGACACGGTCGACCGCGCCGGCATCTTGGTCAAGGGCCACCAGATTGTCGGCGATGCGCTGATGCAGGCTGGCCAGGCTCTCCGCCTGGGGATCGAAGACCCGGACCGAATGGCCGGCCGACGCGAAGACTTGGGCGATGCCGTGGCCCATCAGGCCGGCGCCGATAACCGCGATGGTTTCGCGCCCGGTCATCCGGCCGTATAGCCGCCGTCGGCGTGCAGAATGTGGCCGGTATAAAAGTCCGAGGCCTTTGACGCCAGGAACAGGAGCGGGCCGGCCAGATCCTCGGGCTCGCCCAGGCGTCCCTTTGGCACGCGGGTCAGGAAACCGTCGCGCACCGTTTTCGCCTCTTCGGTCTCTTCGAACATCCAGGCCGTCAGCGGCGAGCGGAAGACGGTGGGCGCGATGGCGTTCACTGTGATGCCGGTCGGCCCAAGCTCGCAGCCAAGCGCCTTGGTGATGCCGTTCACAGCCGCCTTCGATGCACAGTAGGCCGTGTAACCGGCGGGATGACCCAGAAGGCTGCGTGCAGAACTGAGCAGCACGATCTTGCCGCCACGTCCCTGCGCCTTCATCCGTTCCGTCGCGGCGCGGCAAAGCAGCCAGCTTTGGGTTACGTTGGCGTCCATGACGCCCGTGAAGGCCTCGACCGACATCTCGTCGATCTTGGCGACCTGGTTCATGCCCGACGCGACCACCAGAATGTCGAGCGCGCCGAAGGCGTTGACCGCTTGGGCAACCAGCGCCGCGCAGGCCGCCTCGCTGTCCGGGCGCATGTTGGCCTCCACGACCTCGGCGCCGCTGTTCCGGCATTCGCCCGCGATCTCGCCCAGCGCCTGGGCATTGCCCGCGGCCAGCACCAGCTTACAGCCGGCATTCGCCAAGACACGGGCGGCGACCATGCCGAACGCGCCAGACGCACCGGTGATCAGGGCGACCTTGCCCGAAACGTCGAACAGGCCAAGCGGGTTGTTCTGCCAATCAGTCATTCGGCTGCCCCCGGGGGATAGGGCATCACGACCAGCATGGTGCAGACGTCGTTGCCGCGATTGACGGCCTCGCGGATTTCGCCGGCCGGGATGGTGCAGGAATCCATCGGCCCCAGTACGGTTTCCTCACCGTCGATGATGACCGTCATCTCGCCGGACAGGATGACATAGACCTTCTCGATCGGTGATGAGTCGGGGCCTGCGCAGCCGCCCGGCAGGTAGTGCGACAGGCCGACCCAGGCCGTCTCCGGCCCGCCCTCCTCAAAGCCCTGCAGGCGCAGCGAGCGGACGTCGCGATGGTTCGGTGCCTCGTATGGCTCGGCCTCGGCGAAGCGTCTAACGAGCATCAGAACGCCTCCCCGGCCTCGATCCGGTAGGATTGGTTGCGGTCGATCATCGCCACCAGGCGGATGATGCAGCCATCGCCTCGATCCCAGTTCCACGGGAAGAAGGCGAAGGTACAGCGCTTGCCGGTGACCGCATCCAGGTCACCGCCGACATTCTCGATGCCCAATATGCCGGCCCGGAACAGCTTTTGGTGCACGGGCTCCCATTCCGGGAAGTCGTCCTTCCAGTCATTGCCACCGGACCATTCGCGGTATTCGTCGGCTAGGTGCGGCAGCAGAGGGCCGTTGCGCTGCGGACCGATGGCGGTGGCCAGCGGGTGATCGTTGGCCTGGGTGTCGTGACCGACCACCTTGACGCCCTTGTCGATCATCCAGTCGGCGGCCGACGGCACCAAGCCGGGGCAGTAAGGGAAATAGTCGCCGTCCTCGTACTGCTTGTGCCAACCGGTGTTGATGATCAGCACGTCGCCGGGGCGAATGGCGTGGCCACAAGCCTGTTCCAGATCGTCGCCGGTGATCGGTTCCCACTTTTGCTTGGGCAGCGGCACGACCAGACCTGAGCCGAAGAAGTGCGGCAGCGGCACCTCGTCGATGAAGGGCGTGCCCTGAACGACATGCGCCGGCGCGTCGATATGGGTGGTGACATGCATGGTGGTCGTCAGCGTCTGCGACAGCACGCCGGACTTGGCCATGTAGTGCATGCGCTCAATCCGCACGTCGCGGAAATAGGGCCAGTTCGGGCACTGAAAGCCGTAGCGATGGGACAGGTTGTAGAACTCCAGCCCCATCGGGTTGTCCAAATTGCCCTGAAACTCGATGCCCCTGACCGTCACCGACATGCCGACCCTCCCAATTGGTGTCCGGCATAGCCGAACCCTGTCTCTTTGTATCGTATATTGATACATATGTATCGTAATACGGTCAATGATCTTCCCCGCCAGCTTTCCGATCGCCCAAAGCGGCGTCCGGAGCCGCCGTTGTTGCAAGGGTTTTCAGTCAGGCGCAGACTTGATGCACGGGGGTGGAACAAGGGTTTGAAACGCGGACGCGAATGGCAGGGGATCGATCAATGAACGACGCCGTTTGGATCAGCGAGCAAAGCTGTGCAATCGACGCGTTTCGTACTGCCGTCGAGCGCACGACGACGGCCGAGACGGTGCCGCTGGCGGACGAATTGGCCGCCAACATCCCCATCTATGACGGTGACCGCATCCGCCGATCGATCGACCGGCCGGAACACTCGAAGGCCTACATGGCCGAATGGAACCAAGTGTTCGCGAGCGGACCGGGTGTTGTTGCGATCCGCAATGCCATCGACAACATGGCCTTGATCGATGATGTGACGGATATCCTGGTTCGCATCATCGACGAGGAAGCGGCAACCCAGTCCGGCAGCGGCGACCACTTCGCGGCCGCAGGTGCGAACGCCCGGATCTGGAACGCCCACGAAAAGCTGTGCATGGCCTCGCCGGAGCTGTTCGCGCGCTACAACGCCAACGATATCGTGCCGCTGGCCAGCCGGTCATGGCTGGGCCCGCGTTATCAGATCACCGCCCAGGTCAACCTGGTGCGCCCGGGCGGCCAGGCCCAGGTCAGCCATCGCGACTATCACATGGGATTTCAGCCCGTTGAGGATCTCGAGCAGTATCCGGCGTCCGTCCACGCCCTGTCCCCCGCACTGACCCTTCAGGGCGCGATCGCGCACTGCGACATGCCAGAGGAGACCGGGCCAACGAAGCTGCTGCCCTATTCCCAAACCTACCTGCCCGGCTACATCGCCAGCACGCTGCCGACGTTCCGCGCCTATTTCGAGGCGCATTGCGTCCAGCTATCGCTGAACAAGGGCGACATGATCTTCTTCAATCCGGCCGTCTTTCACGCGGCCGGCGAGAACCGGTCGGTTGACGTGGACCGGCTGGCGAACCTGTTGCAAATCGGCTCCGGCTACGGCCGGTCGATCGAGATCGTCGACCGGACCCGCATGAGCCATGCGCTTTATCCGACGCTGCTCGCCTTCAAGACATCCGGCGAGCTGAGCGCGCGGGAGCTGGAAAACGTCATCCAGGCCTGTGCCGAAGGCTATCCCTTCCCCACCAATCTCGACATCGACTCACCGCTCAGCGGCATGGCACCGCCCAGCCAGCAGGACGTGATGCGTCAGGCGCTTGCGGAAGCCTGGCCGCATCAGCGGTTCGAGCATGCAATTGACGAGCAGCAGGCGCGCAAGCGGTCGCATTGAGCGGGGCGTCGGGCCTCACGACAGCGCCAGCAGGTCTTCGCGCAGGCGCGCCGGGTTGGCGTCCGGCAATAGGGTCTCAAGTTGATCATGGGTCGCATGCCAGATCGGCAAGGCGGCGACCAGAAGATCGCGTCCCGGATCGGTCAACATTAGGCGCCGGCCGCGCCGATCTTGCGCGTCCTTTACAACAGCAACGAGTCTTCGCCGCTCGAGCGGCTTCAAGTTGGCGGTCAGCGTCGTGCGGTCCATTGCCAGCAACGGCGCCAGATCGCCGATCCGTGGCGGGGTCGGGCGGTTGAGCGCGGTCAGCAACGAAAACTGCCCGTTGGTCAGGCCAAACGGCCGCAATGCATCGTCGAACAGACGCGCAACCGTACGCGCTGCCCGCTGGATATGGAGGCACAGGCACCGGTCACGCACGTTATGGGTGGCTCGCAACGGCAGGTCATCGTGCATGCGAGGCACTTACGTTGACATCAACATATTAGTCAATCAGATTGTGACGGCCCAACCTGAAGTGAAAGGCGGTGCCCGATGCCCTACGTCGACGGATTTCTGCTGGCGGTTCCGACCGACAACAAGGACGCCTATAAGGCCTTCGCCGAGAAAATGTGGCCGGTCATCAAGGATCTTGGCGCGGTCGCGATGTGGGAATGCTGGGGAAACGACATACCTGACGGTGAGGTCACATCCTTTCCGATGGCCGTGAAGAAAGAGGACAACGAAGTGGTGGTCTTCGCCTGGATCGAATGGCCCGATAAGGCAACCCGCGACGCCGGAAACAAGAAGATGATGGACGATCCCAGAGTGGCGGCGATGGATCCGAAGAAAATGCCGTTCGACGGCATGCGCATGATCTTCGGCGGGTTCGAGGTGTTGGCGAAGTTCTAGGTGGCGCAGTCTCCCAGACAACCCTTTGAGAGATGATGTCCAATGAAGATTGAGATCGCAGCGTTTCGCTGGGCGCCGCCCGCGGCTCAGGGCTATGTGAAGGATTTGCGCGTCCGGTGGGCGTTGGAGGAGGCCGACCTGTCCTACGAGGTCGTATTGATCGATGGTCGAACCCGCGATGTGGACCGCTATCGCGCCTGGCAGCCGTTCGGCCAGGTTCCCGCCTATCGCGATGATGATGTCGAGATGTTCGAGTCCGGCGCCATCGTGCTGCACATCGCGGCCAAATCCGAGACGCTGGCGCCGCGCGATGCGGCCGAACGGGCGCGCGTCACAAGCTGGGTTTGCGCGGCCATGAGCACCGTCGAGCCGCAGGTACAGAATTTCAATCAGTTCCGTGGCGCCAAGGCCGATGAGGCCTGGGCGTGGGAACGCCGATCACAGGTCGAAGCACGGCTGAACCACCGCCTGGCGGCGCTGTCCAACTGGCTCGGCGACAAGTCCTTTCTCGAGAACCGTTTCAGCGCTGGCGACATCATGATGGCGACCGTCTTGCGCGAGGTGGACGACGGTTTGTTGTCGAGGTTCCCAACTCTTTTCGCTTATCGCGAGGGCTGCTTGGCCCGACCCGCCTTTGGCCGCGCGCTGGAAGCGCAGCTACTGACGTTCCGCGAAAACGCCCCGGCGCAATAGCGCCCTCGCCGCCAGATCTAGCCCCCGGCCGGCGCGATTTCCGCCAACGGGCCAAGGTTCAGCCAGGCAGCCAGCTTCACGGTGACCTGGGTTGGGCCGATCGCCTCCAGGCGCCCACTCTCGACTGCCGCACCAACAGCGATGTCGCCGCGATAGACATGGATCATGTCGCGAAGAGTGGCCGCCAGGTATAGATCCACGTCAAAACCGGGATCGGTGACACACAGATCCTTGGCCCCATCCTCGTTCAGGAACCAATAGCGGGCCTTGTGGACCGGCTGGTCGGTGAACTCAAGCGCGACAACGGTGCGCCCCGCACCGAACACCGCCGGATCAACGCAATGTTCCAGGCCCCAGATCAGCAGGCCGAGATCCAACTCGCCCTCCGTCAGGTCGCGCCGGGTCCAGCGCCGGCCCCAAGTGCCAAGAGCCAGAACCAGGGGCATGAACTCCGCGCCCGCCTCGGTGAGATGATAGGTCCAGGACCGTCCGCTGTCTGATCGCCTGCGGTCGACGATGCCCTCCGCCACGAGAAGGCGCAAGCGCTGGCTGAGCAGGGTCGACGACATCAGCGGGACCCCGCGCTGGATGTCGGAAAACCGGTGCGAACCGACACCGATATTGCGGATCACCAGCGCCGTCCACCGTTCGCAGAACAATTCGGACGCCTTCGCGATCGGGCAAAACTGTCCATAGGTTTTCATCGCGCACCTCCCGGCCGCAGTCTTCGTGACTTGGCAATGCCAGTCTACTGCATTTCCTGCACTAAACGTCGCGATGAAACGGCGCTAGTCTGCCGGCCTCGCCGCTAACAGGGGATTGCGAAGATGGTGCAACAACACAACGAAGCGGCCGCAGATGTTTGGGGCCACTCCGGCGCCGCATATGACTTCATCAGCTTTGGCCTGTCCGATGGTCTGTCCCATGCCGTTCAAGCGCTTTGGCCGCGCCCCGGCGAACAGATCCTGGATGTGGCGACCGGTACCGGCTGGACCGCACGACTGGCCGCCCAGCAGGGCGCGACGGTCACGGGAGTGGATATCGCAGACCCGCTGTTGGAGGCCGCGCGGCAGCTCTCCAGCCACATCGAACCGGCCATCACCTTTCGCCATGCGGATGCCGAGGCCCTGCCCTTTCAGGATGCCTCATTTGACGGCGTGATCTCGACCTATGGTGTGATGTTCGCCGGCAGGCCAGAGGTCGCTGCGACCGAGCTGGCGCGGGTGACAAAGCCGGGCGGCCGTTTGGTCCTGCTGACCTGGCTGGAGGACACGGTGGGCTACATTCCGGCCTTCTTCTCGATCGTGGGTCGCAATGCGGGCGGTCCCCCACCCGAGATTTCGCCCATGATCTGGGGCAATGCCGACTGGCTTACAGAGACGCTCGGTGGGAACTTCGATCTTACGTTCAATGAACGGGTCACGACGCTTTTCGCGCCGGACGCCGACACGCTGTGGGAGAAGTATCGCCAGGGGTTTGGGCCGGTAGACCACGCGATCTCGCGACTGGATGAAGATCAGGTCCGGGCGTTTCAGCGCGAATTCCAAGACCTGCACGCCGCCTATGACACCGGCAACGGGCTGGTGATCGATCGTAAGGCGCTGCTGGTTCAGGGAACGCGACGCGCGTCCGAATAGCTCAGCCTTCTGTCCGAAGCAAAAGGAAACACCCGACCGACCGCATCCTTTGGCGGATCGCGATCGTCCTTGTCAGGGGACACCAAGATTGCGCGAAAGGACGAGGAAGATGGGTGATTTCGCAAACAAGTCGGCCATGGTGGTCGGAGGTAGCAGCGGTATCGGTCGGGCCGTGGTTCGAAACCTGGCTGCGCAGGGCGCACGGGTATTGGCGATAGCGCGCAACCAAGGGCGCCTTGATCAGGTCGCCAGCGAGGGCGGGCCGATCGAAACCTTTGCGGCCGACGCAACAGATCCGGCGACCGCCATGGCGGCATTTGAGCGGATGAACCCGGACCTGTTGGTCATCAGTGTCGGCGCCGTGCCCACCATGGCGCCCTTGCAGAAGCTAAGTTGGGAGGCGTTCTCGCGGGTCTGGGACACCGACGTGCGCGCCACTTATGAGTTCTGCAAGCTGGCTCTCCTTAAGCCGATGCGCAGCGGCGGTTCGGTGGCAATTGTTTCCAGTGGTGCCGGAACCGTCGGCGGTTCGCCATTGTCGGGCGGCTATGCAGGTGCCAAACGTATGCAGTTCTATCTCGCCGATTACTGCCAAAAGGCGGCTGATCAGATGGATCTTGGGCTCCGTTTTGTCGCGCTTCTGCCGGCCCAGATAATGGGCGATACCATGGTCGGGCGGGCCGCTTCCGACGGCTACGCCAAGGCGCAGGGGATAACAAGACAACAGTTCCTGGACAGGTTCGAGGTGCCCTTGCAGCCTATGCAGGTGGCTGATGCCGTGCTCAAGATCGCGACCGATCCCGATCACGCCGGCACACGGCAGTTCATCCTAACGGGCAAGGAACTTAAGGCGGCCGCCTGACGTCATGACGACCGGCATTCCCGAAACACTGGCGCGCGCACGACAGGACTTCGACGATCTTGTCGGCGCGATGCGCCCGCGCCTCCACCGCTATTGCGCCGGCATGACGGGGTCGCTGGTCGATGGCGAGGACGTGGTGCAGGAGGCGATGGCCAAGGCCTTCTACGCGCTTTCGCGGACGGAGGTGTCCAACCTTGAAGGCTGGTTGTTGCGCATCGCGCACAACACCGCGCTCGACCATTTGCGTGCGAAGCAACGGCGCGACGCCTGGATCACCGAAGACGACATCGATCTGTTGATCGACGAGGTGGTCGACACGGATGCACAGGAGATGGCGACCGCCGCACTTGGCACCCTGATGCAACTTCCACCGCGACAGCGGAGCTGCGTTCTGCTGAAGGACGTGCTGGGCCATTCGATCGTCGAGGTCGGCGCCTTGATCGAGGCCGGCCCGGCAGCCGTCAAAGCGTCACTCCACCGCGGCCGCCAACACTTGCGCAAGCTAGCCAATGCGCCGACGGATGAGCCAGCCGCTTTGGCGGAGCCAGAGAAGTCCCTGCTAACCGCGTATGTCCGACACTTCAACGCCCGCGATTTCGACGCCATCCGGGCCATGCTGGCCGAGGAGGTTCGGCTCGATATCGCCGGTGGACGCGGTCGCGGCCAGGGCAAGCGTGAGGTCGGCGGCTATTTCGATCGCTACAGTGCGAAGCATGACTGGTTCTTCGAGCCCGGCACCATCGAGGGGCGACCAGCGGCAATCGCCTACGACCCTGAGCAACGATCCGGCCCACCTCTTTACTTCGTGCTGCTGGCCTGGGACGAAGGCCGGCTAACAGAGATCCGAGACTTCCGCTACGCCCGCTACGCAACCAAGTGGGCTTGGGCCGGCTAATCCATCGAATACGACGGCACGACATGCCTGTCGATCTCGACGGTCATCCTCTCAATGGCGAACGCGGGCAAGAGAACGCCGAATGGCGTTCGCAAGCAAAGCGCTTTGGCTTTTGCCGCAACCGACCCAAGATGCGCTGATCACACACCGTCTGAAGGATCTGCATCATGGCCGACATCGCACTCGTAACCGGCGCGGGGTCCGGCATCGGCCGGCATACGGCGTTGGCACTGGCAAAGGCCGGCTATCAGGTCGCCTTGTGCGGCCGCAGACAGGTCGCCTTGACCGAGACCAAGGCGCTGGCGGACGACGATGCTGTCATCGCAGACTTTCCCTGCGACGTGACCGACGAAGCGGCGGTCGACCAGCTCTTTACCGATATCGAGAAGACGTTTGGCCGGCTGGACGTGCTGTTCAACAATGCCGGCATCAACCTGCCCATGACGCCGGTTGGCGACGTCACGCCCGATCAGTGGCGCGCCATCATCGACGTCAATCTGACTGGCTCGTTCCTATGCGCGCGTGCCGCCTTCAACCTGATGCGGCGCCAGTCGCCCCAGGGCGGGCGGATCATCAACAACGGCTCCATCTCCGCCCATGTGCCGCGGCCGGGTTCCGCACCCTACACCGCATCGAAACATGCGATCACCGGTCTGACACGGTCGATCTCGCTCGATGGCCGGCCTTACAACATTGCCTGTGGGCAAATCGATATCGGCAACGCCGCCTCGGACATGACCGCCCAAATGTCCGCCGGCGTGCCCCAGGCCGACGGCTCGACCAAACCGGAACCGACCATGGATGTGAGGTTGGTGGCCAATGCCGTTGTTGACATGGCGAAGCTGCCCCTTTCGGCGAACGTCCAGTTCATGACCATCATGGCCACGACCATGCCGCTCATTGGACGAGGCTAGCCGGCCGGCCCTGCACGCTTGGTCGATACAGCGAAGGAACGGGCGCATGCTTGGCAAAATCGCGCTTGAAGAGCATTTCGCGACCGACGAGACGATCGATCAGGCTTCGCAGGCGGTTCCTGCCGCGCACTGGCCGGAACTTCGCGATCGGCTGGCCGATATGCATGAGGGGCGCCTGCGGCAGATGGACGAGAACGGCATTGAGCTGGCGATCCTCTCGCTCATTACGCCGGGGGTTCAGGGGATTTCCGACACAGCCCTGGCGATCGATATCGCCCGCCGCGCCAACGACTTTCTGGCAGAACAGGTCGCCAAGCAGCCGAACCGGTTCCAGGGCTTTGCCGCCCTGCCGATGCAGGAGCCGGACGAGGCAGCGCGCGAGCTTGAGCGGTGCGTTCGGGACCTCGGCTTTCGCGGCGCGATGGTGAATGGCTTCAGCGAGACCGGCTCGGCCTCGACGCTGCTCTATTACGATCTGGAGCAATACCTGCCGTTCTGGGCCACGGTTCAGGACCTTGGCGTCCCGTTCTATCTGCACCCGCGCAACCCGCTGCCCGAGCACGCGAAGATCTACGACGGGCACGGCTGGCTGTTGGGGCCGACCTGGGCGTTTGGCCAGGAAACAGCGGTCCACGCGCTGCGCCTGATGGGATCGGGGCTGTTCGACAGATATCCCGCGCTGCAAATCATCTTGGGCCACCTCGGCGAAGGGCTACCCTTCTCCCTTTGGCGGATCGACAACCGCCTGGCGTGGCTGAACGAACCGCCCCAGCACAGGGCGCGGCAAAAGATCGCCCACTACTTTCAGAACAACCTTCATCTGACCACGTCCGGCCAGCTCCATACGCCGAGCCTCGTGCAAGCGATGCTCGAGATCGGGTCGGACCGCATCTTGTTTTCGTCCGACTGGCCGTTCGAAAACATGAACCAGGCCGCGGACTGGTTCGACGGCGCCGGCATCAGCGAGCTTGACCGCGCCAAGATCGGCCGCCGGAATCCGATCAGGCTGTTCAAGCTCGAGGACGTGATTGGTGGGGACAGCTAGCTGAAGGCTCGGATCGTACGGAGATTTGACGCGGGTCAAAGACGATTGGGCGGCGTGTCCGCACATAGACCCAGATCCGGAAATCCCGTTGTGATGAGAAGGAACCGAGCTTGTCCGTTCTTGAGCGGAACGTCCTGCGCGAGGGCGCAACGAGCGCCCGTGCCGACGATCGGCCTTGGCATGCGCTGTCGGCCCACGACGCCCTCACCAGCCAAGACAGCAGCCCTAGAGGATTGCGCGATGCGGAGGCAGGGGCGCGGCTCGATAGGCTAGGCCCCAACCGACTGCCGGCCCCGAAGCGCCGGGGACCGCTGCCCCGGTTCCTGGCGCAGTTCCACAATGTCCTGATCTATGTGCTGTTGGGCGCGGCGGTCGTCACGGCGGTGCTGGGCCATTGGATCGATGCCCAGGTGATCCTGGCCGTGGTCGTGGTGAATGCAGCCATCGGTTTCATTCAAGAGGGCAAGGCCGAGAATGCCCTGGCCGCCATCCGCAACATGCTGGCGCCAAAGGCCAGTGTCGTTCGCGACGGCAGGCGGAAGACGGTTCCCGGCGAGGATCTGGTGCCTGGCGACATCGTCTTGCTGGAAGCCGGTGCCCGAACGCCCGCCGACGTCCGGTTGATTGAGGCGAAGAACCTCAAAATCGATGAGGCCGTGTTGACGGGCGAGTCGGTCGCCGTCGAAAAGGACGTGGCGCCTCTCGGTGAAACGGTGGCGCTGGGCGACCGGACCTCGATGGCATTCAGCGGCACGCTGGTGACCTACGGCCATGGAAAAGGGGTCGTGGTCGCAACCGGCGGCCAGACCGCCATCGGCCGCATCAGCGGCATGCTGTCCGAGGTCACCACCCTGCAGACGCCGCTGACGCGGCAGATGGACGAGTTCGCGAAGTGGCTGACCGTGTCGATCGTCGCGATCGGGGCGCTTGTCCTCGCCTTCGGCCTGCTGGTCCATGGTTACGACTTCAACGAGATCTTCATGGCGGTGGTCGGCCTGTCGGTCGCGGCCATTCCGGAAGGCCTGCCGGCAATCTTGACGGTCACGCTTGCCATCGGTGTACAGGGCATGGCGCGACGCAACACGATCGTCCGCCGCTTGCCGGCCATCGAGACCCTCGGCTCTGTCTCCGTGATCTGCTCCGACAAGACCGGTACGCTTACCCGCAACGAGATGACGGCCGTCTCCATCGCCACGGCGCGGCGGCTGTTCAAGGTCAGCGGCGTCGGCTACGCGCCGCTCGGGTCGATCTCGCTCGACGGGCAAGAGATCGATCTCGAACGCTATCCGTTGCTTCTGGAGATCTCCCGCGCCGCCCTCTTGTGCAACGACGCAAACCTGCACGAGGTCGACGGCGACTGGGCCATCGAGGGCGACCCGATGGAAGGGGCGCTGCTGACCGCGGCGGCAAAGGCCGGGTTCGAGCATCATACCGAAACCCAGCGCTACACCCGCACGGACGTGATCCCGTTCGATTCCCAGCACCGGTTCATGGCGACCCTGCACCACGACCATATCGGCGATGGCTTCATCTATGTGAAGGGGGCGCCGGAGCGCATTCTTGACATGTGCTCACACCAGCGCGGGTTCGACGGCGATGTCGACCTCGATATCGACTATTGGCATGCGCGGGCGGAAGAGATCGCGGCCGGCGGCCAGCGGGTTCTCGCCGTCGCGGCCAAGGAGACCAGCAGCGACCACACGGTCCTGAACTTCGACGATGTCGACAATGAGCTAACTTTCCTAGGCCTGTTCGGCCTGATCGACCCGCCGCGCGAAGAGGCGATCACCGCGGTGGCGGAATGTCAGGCGGCCGGCATTCAGGTGAAGATGATCACCGGCGACCACGCCGCGACGGCAACGGCCATCGCGGGCCAACTCGGCTTGGACAATCCAAGCGCGGCGCTGACCGGGCGTGATCTGGATACGCTGGATGACGAGACGCTGCGACGACGCGTCCAGGACACGGCCGTCTTCGCCCGCACCAGCCCCGGGCACAAGCTGCGCCTGGTGATGGAGTTGCAGGCCGGCGGCGCGGTCGTGGCGATGACCGGGGACGGCGTCAACGATGCGCCGGCCCTGAAACGCGCCGATGTCGGCGTCGCCATGGGTCGAACCGGCAGCGAGGCGGCGAAGGAGGCCTCGGAGATGGTGTTGGCCGACGACAATTTCGCCACCATCGCCCAGGCCGTTCAGGCCGGACGCACCGTCTACGACAATCTGAAGAAGGCGATACTGTTTATCTTGCCGACGAATGGCGGACAGGCCCTGATCATGATCGCCGCCATCCTGCTTGGCTTCACCCTGCCGATCACGGCGGTTCAGATCCTGTGGGTCAACATGGTCACGGCGGTGACCTTGGCCTTGGCGCTGGCCTTTGAGCCGGCTGAGCCGAACGTGATGCGACGCCCTCCGAGAACATCAAGCGACTCCATTCTGTCCAGGTTCCTGGTCTGGCGCGTCGTCTTCGTCTCGGTCGTGTTTCTCGCCGCCCTATCCTTCAAGTTCGCGCTGGCCCAGGCGCAAGGCGCCAGCATCGAAGAGGCGCGCACGATCGTCGTGAACACGCTGGTGGTGCTTGAGATCTTCTATTTGTTCAGCGTCCGTTACCAGACCACGACATCAATGACCTGGCAGGGCGTGAAGGGGACACCGGCCGTGCTTATCGCGGTCGGCACGGTCATCGTCCTGCAACTCATCTTCACCTATGTGCCGTTCATGGAGGCGTTCTTCGATACCCGTCCCCTCGGCTTTTTCGAGGGCGTTCAGGTGATCGCCACCGGCATCGTGGTCTTCTTCATCCTCGAAGCGGAAAAATGGGTGCAGTCGATCATCGATCGGCGCAGCGGCGTGACGGCGGAGCAAGAATAGCCTTACTGTTGTGCCGGACTCGGTCTTTGGGAGATGGCTCAGCCCTTACAGGTCCAAGCCTTCAGCCGCGACGCGGAACTCGTTCAGCCGCGTCGCTAGGTTGTCCGCGATGCTGGCGATCTCGTCCTGCCGCGCCGCGTCAAAGTTGACGATCAGGGCCAGCTGGTCCCACAGGTCCAGATAGGCCGTGCAGGACGGGTACGGCGCCACCTCCTCATCGGTGCAGGCAATCAGGCCCCTCACCTCACCGCTCTCAACCAACGCGTTCCAATCCTGGACATCGGCGTCGCTGAGCGGGCCGCGGACGGGCTGCAAGCCGTCCTGATCCAGGTCGAGATCGTCGATCGACCAATGGCCGCGCTCCGCGCCCTGTTCGAACCGCTGCTCGACCGTCAGGCCGAAGCTGAGGGTGGTTAGGTTGGCCAAGACCACAGGGCCGAAGCCGGGCTCTTCCAGTGTGCCTTCCATCTCCGGTGTTACCGGCCCCATATCCGGCAGCACAAAGAACAGGTTCACCGAGCCGACCGGCCCGTCGCTTTGCAGTTCGCGGTTCCAAATGTGTTCAGCCGGGATGGTCAGCGGCTGATCGCCGATTTCCAGCCTCACATATTCCGTTTCGGCGCCGGCGGCGGCCGGCAGGAGGGCCGCAATAAGCGAGCCCCCCGCTAAAGCCGGTCGGCTATTCCACAAGCGCGGGCTCTTTCGGCTTGCCCGCGTCGTCGGGCGAACCGTCGTCGGAAAAGGCGAAGGTCAACTCGTCATCCTTCACACCGACCCGGACCACGCCGCCCTTCACCAACTCGCCGAACAGCAGCTCGTTGGCCAGCGGCTTCTTGACATGTTCCTGGATCACCCGCGCCAAGGGCCGGGCGCCATAGAGCCGGTCATAGCCCTTGACCACCAGCCATTTGCGCGCGGCGTCGGAAAGCTCGATCGACACCCGACGGTCGGCAAGCTGGTCCTCCAATTGGATGATGAACTTGTCGACGATCTGCAGCACGATCTCCTCGGTCAAATGACCAAAGCCAATGATCGCGTCCAGCCGGTTGCGGAACTCCGGCGTGAACATGCGGTTGATCGCCTCGGTATCCTCGCCCTCACGATGCTCGCGGCCAAAGCCTATGGCCGCCCGGCTGAGATCGGCCGCGCCGGCATTGGTGGTCATGATCAGGATGACGTTGCGGAAATCGACCGATTTCCCGTTGTGATCCGTCAGCTTGCCGTAATCCATGATCTGCAACAGGATGTTGTAGATGTCCTGA